>CAYOEI010000024.1:0-13383 GCA_964402825.1 uncultured Hyphomicrobiaceae bacterium | reverse complement strand
CAGAGTTCAAACATGTTTGGTTCCTAGAAATAAGTGATGACAGTCAGGCGCTGGTCAGAATCAGAATCAGAATGCCAACGACGATGAATACAATTCCCGTCAGCTCCATACTTTTTATTCTCTCGCGGAAGATAACGGTTGTGACAAGAACCGCGAAGACGAGTTCAATCTGCCCGAGAGCCCGTACATAGGCGGCGTTCTGCAAAGTGAAGGCCGAACGCCACAAGATTGAGCCCAGCGCCGCCGCGATCCCCACCAGCAGCCCGTGGCGCCAATGAATCAGCACCGCCCGGAGCTGGTCCTGCTCCTTGACAGCCAGATAGAGGCCCATGGTCAGCGTCTGGATTCCCAGCGTAACAGCCAGTGACATGGCCGCCTGAATAATAAAACCCTCACCGCCCAATGACAGCGCGGCGCCACGGTACAGCACTACCGAAGTCCCCAATGCGGCGCCGCAAGCTAACCCAATGAGCGTCGTTTTCCCAAACAAGCTGGTGACCAGATTGCGTGATGTGAGTTTTGTTCCCGCAACTGACAACACCAGCACCCCGACCAAGGAGACAGCTATGGCGGCGATAACGCCGATGCTCAGTGGTTCGCCCAGGATGACCATACTCAGCACAGCTACCTGAGCCGTTTCAGTCTTGGAATAAATGATGCCAGCGGCGAAGTTGCGAAATGAAAACAGCCAGATCAGCAGAAACGTGAAGGCAATCTGCGAAACCGAACCCAACACACTGAAGATCAGAAATTTTACATTGATGGCAGGGAGTTCAAAACCACCGAACCGGACCAGACCCCATAGGTATAGAAGCGCGAACGGCCAGGCGTAGATAAAACGCACATAAGTCGCCCCGCCCGTGGACAGATACGCCTTCAAATGCTTCTGCAGGGCAGAACGCAAATTCTGGCAGAATGCCGCCGCGATGGTCAGCGGAATCCAGAGTTCAAACATTCCCGCCCTCGAGAAATCACATAAAATATTATAATGTGACTAAGATATTGCGCAGAATTTCTTTTTAATAGTCATATTATTTGCACCAGTTATTAGATTACCTTATTATTTGCCATGG
The DNA here is from genome assembly GCA_964402825.1 of uncultured Hyphomicrobiaceae bacterium. GTDB lineage: Bacteria > Pseudomonadota > Alphaproteobacteria > Rhizobiales > Methyloligellaceae > UBA2767. The sequence continues at coordinate 12,310 of CAYOEI010000024.1, read as the reverse complement.
TTGTTTTCCCACCATCCCTTAAAGCTCTGCGGGCTTTCGAGACCGCTGCGCGGCATCTAAGTGTGAGCCGCGCGGCGGAAGAGTTGGCTGTGACCCAACCGGCGGTGACCCAGCAGATCAAGGCGCTCGAGTCCGCGCTGGGCGTGCGTCTTGTCTATCGTGAAGGGCAAGGCCTGGCGCTGACACCCCCAGGCCGGGCTTATGCCGAACGGTTGCATGGCGTTTTCACCGAGATTGGCGCGGCCACGGCCGATCTTCTTCATCAGGAGCAAAAGGGCGGCGCATTGACTATCTCTCTGCAGCCAACATTGGCGCAGCGCTGGCTGATCCCGCGTCTCGGCTCCTTCCAGACCATCCACCCGGAAATCGAAGTCCGGTTTTCGGCGACGGCGCGCCTCGTTGATCTGCATCGTGAAGGAGTGGATCTGGCAATCCGGTTCGGAGAGGGTTCCTGGCGTGATTGCCATAGCCAACTCATGATGACCAACGACATGTTTCCGGTTCTCAGTCCGCAGTTGCAGGCGGCGCGCCCACTCATAACCCCTGCCGATCTGGCCGAACATATCTGGCTCCAGGTTGACACTGAACCACGGCCCGCAGATTGGCCGGCCTGGCTAGCCGCCGCTGGCGTCGAGGGCCTTGAGCCCAAAGGCCGTATTGTATTTGAAACCTCAAGTCAGGCGCTGGCGGCCGCCACGGCAGGCCTTGGCGTGGCCATCGGACACCGCCCCTTTGTCATGGACGACTTATCGTCCGGGCGGCTGGAGATGCCGCTGGAGGCCGCTCTTTTCAGCACTCAGGCCTTTTATGTAGTCACTGCCAGCGGGAATGCGTTATCGCCCCGTGTCGCAGCCTTTAGGGACTGGCTGCTGACCGAGGCGCAATACAGTCCGGCCTGAGTGTCCGGCACGAAACTCCATATGGTTAAAGCTCCGGTAAGCATCTTCCGGTATCACAAGAGATAATAACTACCCGTATTCGCTATCGGTATTGTTTGGCTATGGAAATAAGCTCTTCACCAGCATCAGCGTTATTTCCATCCGTATCCGCTGAAACATTATTTGGATCTGGAGCCGCAGGATCGATCCTCTCGGCAGGACAATCGGCGTCCGGGATTTCCAATCAGCAGTCAGCTGCAACCATAATTACGTCTCAGAAGCGCGAGATAAACCGCATCCGTGGCTACAAGCTTGATCTGACGCCAGCCGACTTGCAAAAACTTAGCAAGCTGAAGGAAAAAATTCAGGTAATCGAAGCAAAAGCCGCTGCCGGAACCGTTCGTGTGGATGAACTAGATGACCGCATCGAATATCTCAATGATGCGGATCGAATATTCGGCAAACCAATCGTTGATATTGAGGTAGATGATAAACTTGCAGAGTTTAATGCCCTGAAAGTGGCGGTGCTGGAACCAAAACTGGATAATGCAACGGCCAAACGCGTAGCATTCTTGGAGCGGATCAAGGAATCACTAAAACAACAAATCAATAAAGACCCCGAGCGCCACTCCCTTCAGCTTAAATTCCAATCAATCGATACAGTGATAAATAATTTGAAGCCGCTGCGAGCTCCTTCTCAACTCTCAAGAGCCGAAAGCAAGACCTATGACGATATTGTCGAGCTGATAAACGATCATACAGGCGTCAAGATTGAACTCACAGCAGCAGAGTCCAGAAAAGTAGCTGCACTTGAAAGCTCGATAGCTCAATTTCAGAGTATCCTGGGTCCAGACCTCAGCCAGCAGCCTACAGCGCAGGCCGTCGCAAACGCCTATGCCACTTTGAAACTATGATGAGCGTCGTTCAAAAAACTTCCGGATGAAACTCGTAGCGCGCGTTGCAGAATTCGCAGGTGACGCGGATTTTCCCATCCTCCACCATGTCCTTTATCTCTTCAGCGCCAAAGTTGCCCAGCATGGTCTTCACCCGCCCGCGTGAACAGCCGCAATGAAATCTGAGCGCCCGCCCCTCAAAAACCCGGACTTCCTCTTCGTGGAACAAAGCGTAGATAAGCCGGTCCGGCGCCAGCATGGGGTCCAGCAATTCCTCATCGCGTACCGTGCCGGCTAAAATACTCGCGCGGTTCCAGTCCTCTTCACTGGTTTTTTTGTTCACCGTGTCATGACCGCCTTCGCGGGTGAGGTGCTGCAACAGGAGCCCGCCGGCCCGCCAGCTCCAGCCTCCGCGGTCATTTTCGCCCGGGGTTGCCAGGGTTGCCAGGGTAGATTGAGAGCTGTAATGCCGGGCAACCGCCACGCGGATGAATGTTGGGAGTTGTTCCGAGCGTTTGAAATAAGCATCCGCAGCCTGGTTCAGGTCTCCCCCCTCAAGCGCCACCACGCCCTGATAGGTCTCCATGTCAGGGCCGCGATCGATGGTCATGGCCAGATGGCCGGACCCGAGCAGACTGGCCGGAGAGTTGTCACCCGATTTCTCAAGCGCCTCGACCGCGCCCGCGTCAAACCCGGCATACCCCCGCAGATCTCCCGAAGAGCGATAATCCACCACCAGCATATTCACCGGCCCGTCGGTTTTCGTCTGGAAGATGAATTTACCATCGAATTTGAGCGACGTGCCAAGCAGCGCCGTCAGGGCGACAGCTTCACCGAGCAATTTGCAAACCGGGTCAGGATAGGCATGGCCGCGCAGGATTTCATCGACGGCCGCGCCTAAACGCACCACGCGCCCGCTGGCGCCGGCGAGATCGGCCTGAAACGGCAGCACCAGATCGTCCGGTACGCTCGCGCCAGGCGGCGTGACGTTTTCAGGAACCTGCATTTATATCAGACCAAAACACCATGCCAAAATGGCCTTTTGAGCATGGAGGCGGTTCTCCGCTTCATCGAACACCACTGATTGATCGCCATCGATTACGCCAGCCGTCACTTCATCGCCCCGGTGCGCGGGGAGGCAGTGCAGAAAAATCGCATCGCTGGCAGCGGCGGCCATCAATTTCTCATCGACCTGGTATGGCGCCAGCAGCTTCATGCGTTTCTCGGCATCCTTGTCACCCATGGACACCCAGACGTCGGTCACGATAGCGTTCACGCCCTCAACCGCTTCTTGAGGAGAATTGGTGATCTCGAGCGTGCCGCCTTCTGTTTTAACCCATTCAAGCAGCGCGGGGTCCGGGGACAATTCGTCCGGACAGGCAATACGCAGCGTAAAATTGAATTTTACGGCAGCGTGCGCCCACGAATTGGCGACGTTATTGGCGTCCCCCACCCAGGCGATCACTTTGCCTTCAATCGGCCCTCTCGCTTCTTCGAACGTCATGACGTCGGCCATCACCTGACAGGGGTGAGAGCGTTCGGTAAGACCATTGATCACCGGAACGCTGGCATGATCCGCCAACTCGATAATATTTGCATGCGGTCCCGTACGCAGCATCATCGCGTCCACATAGCGCGAGAGCACGCGCGCGGTGTCGGCAATCGTCTCACCCCGGCCGAGCTGTGTTTCGCCGCTGTTGAGCACCAGCGTCTCCCCGCCGAGCTGACGCATGGCGACATCAAACGAGACCCGCGTGCGCGTCGAGGGTTTGTCGAACATCAGCGCAAGGACCGTGGATGGCGGTACCTTGCAGGACCCTCCGTCTTTTCCAGCAGCCTTCAACTCCCGCGCGCTTGTAATCATCGCGCGCAGGGTTGCGCTGTCTAATTCGTCAATATCGATGAAATGCCGAAGCGCCATACCCTTCGCCCTTACCCGACCTGTTGCGCCGCGGCTGACATGTTTTCGCAGGCCGCGCCGAGCCGTTCGCAAGCCATATCGATATGCTCTTGCTCCACGATCAGCGGGGGAAGAAAGCGTACCACATTGTCGCCGGCGGGCACCGTGAGCAGCCGCTCCTCGAACAGCGCATCAATCAGCGCCTGATTTGGCGCCTTGCATTTGAGGCCGATCATCAATCCTTCGCCGCGCACTTCTTCAATCACGTCAGGGTATGTGTCGCAAATCTGCGCCAGTTTCTGCTTGAAGCGTACGCTCATGTCCTGCACATGCTCCAGAAAGCCCGGCTCAAGCACCACATCCAGCACCGCGTTACCGACCGCCATGGCGAGCGGGTTGCCGCCGAACGTCGCGCCATGCGTCCCTGCGCTCAGACCGATCGCCGCTTCCTTTGTCGCCAGGCACGCACTGATGGGGAAGCCGCCGCCAAGCCCCTTGGCCACCGCCATGATATCCGGCGTCATGCCCGCCCACTCATAGGCGAAGAGTTTGCCCGTGCGCCCGATGCCGGTCTGCACCTCATCGAATATGAGTAAAATGCCGTTCTCGTCGGCAAGCGCCCTTAAATCGCGCAGAAACTTCCACGGCACGACGAGAATACCGCCCTCGCCCATCACTGGCTCAATGGCGATGGCCGCTGTCTCCTGGGTTATGGCTTCGCGGACCGCGTCGAGATCGCCGAGCGGCACGTGATCAAAGCCATCGACCGGCGGGCCAAAACCTTCAAGATGCTCTGCTTTCCCCCCGGCTGAAATCATCGCCAGCGTGCGGCCGTGAAAAGCGCCTTCAAATGTGATGATCCGGTAGCGTTCAGGAGAGCCCGTGGCGGAGTGATATTTGCGCGCCATCTTGATGGCGCATTCCATGGCTTCCCCGCCGGAATTGGCAAAGAATGCCTGATCGGCGAATGTCGCCGAGGTGAGCCGCTCTGCCAGCCGCTCCTGCCCCGCAATATGATAGAGGTTTGAGGTATGCCACAGGCGCGTTGCCTGCTCGCACAACGCGCTTACAAGCGCCGGATTGGCGTGCCCGAGTGACGCCACGGCAATGCCGGCGCCGAAATCAAGGTAGGTCTCGCCATCCGCCGTCTCCAGAAAGACGCCTTCGCCTTTCACAAAGCTCAAATCGGCGCGCGCGTATGTACCTATAAGGGAACTCATGAGAATCACACTTATTAGTTGTCAAAAAAAACCAAAAAAAGCCGCCTGACCGGTGGCGGCTTCGTGAAAATTGGACTCTAAGGCATCATCACGGCGTGTCAATTGAGCCTCACTTCCCAACTTTATTAAGATTTCATCCACTGCACTCTTTTTTTCTGGGGAAAGTCGTGTCAGAATCCAATTATTCGGTGGAAAAGACCGACCTAAGGCGAGCGGGCGCTTGCCGGGCTTTTCACTGATATTGTACCTTTACGGAAGTTGGCCACGATACTTCAGTTTGCTCACCGGCCAGCAGTGACCTCACGTAAGAGTTAGCGTTCTAGCGGAGCCGCTTCAGCGGCAACGGATGGATTCTGAGTCGTTAGATTCAAGCGACCGTAATGATGGAGGAATAACCCATGGCGTGGACCGATGATAGGGTCGAGTTGTTAAAAAAGCTTTGGGCAGAGGGACTTAGCGCCAGCCAGATCGCTAATCAGCTGGGCGGCGTAACAAGGAATGCTGTCATAGGCAAAGTACACCGGCTGGGGCTTTCAGGCCGGACGACGACTTCACGATCGAAAACTGCGCGCCCGCGACGGCGAACCAGCAGCGGATCATCGGGACGAAGTTCCAGGCCGGTTTTGCGGACGCACGGAAATGTGGCGCTCAAAGCCTATTATACGCCGGACGCAGAAGAGGTATTGAAACCAACTCCTGTGCTTGTCGAGGAACTGGTGATCCCTATGTCAGAACGCGCCAGCATTCTGACGCTGAGAGAAGACACCTGCCGCTGGCCAATAGGCGATCCGGGCGATGAAGAGTTCCATTTTTGCGGACGCCACTCCGAGAAGGGAGTGCCATATTGTCCGCATCACTGCCACATCGCATATCAACCGGCGCAAGCACGCCGCAGGGGCAGCCGCGCGGTTTCGAAGTAACCTGTTTCCTCAAGAATAGGAGACAGGATCAAGACCTGACCAGACTGGTGGCCTTCGCCTCCAGTCTGGAGATGGTCCCGCAGCTTTATTGACTGCGCTTTACCGGAACAACGTCATAACCGAATAGATGCCCGCGGCAAGCAGTGCAGCCGCCGGCACCGTAATGACCCATGCAGCTATAATCACCGTGAAGTGCGAGCGGCGGACCAGTTTCCGGCGGCGCACTTCTTCCTGGCTCGGGACTTCATCGGCAGTAACAGCAGGATAGCGGACATGTTTCTTGACATAGGCCTGCCTGAGTTTCGAATGGCTGGTAAAATACTCCCGGAAAAAACCAACGCCGAAAACCGCGCCGACAGCGATATGCGTTGAAGAAACCGGGAGCCCGAGTGCTGACGCAAAGATGACCGTTATCGCGGCGGACAAGGAGACACAGAACGCCCGCATCGGGTTCATCCTGGTGATCTGCTCGCCAACCATCCGGATAAGCTTTGGGCCATAAAGAAACAGCCCCAGCGAAATACCAACCGCGCCGATCAGCATCACCCACAAAGGGATACCGACCTTGGCCGCAATGTCTCCCGACTGGGCGGAATGAATAATAGCGGCGAGTGGACCCACCGCATTGGCGACATCGTTGGCGCCGTGGGCAAAAGACAGAAGGGCCGCCGAGCAAATCAATGGCACGTGAAACAGAACCCGCAAGGATTCATTGCGGTTCTCCAGACCCTGCGATCTGGCCCGCACCCAGGGCCGTAAAAATGCCAGCGCCACAAAAAAGACGCCAAACCCAATAGCCAGCACCATATACACATCGGGCTTCCAGACCCTTTTTAAGCCCTTCATCACCAGATAACAGGAAAACACCGCGGCCATTATCGCAATCAATACCGGAACCCAGCGTCTCGCGGCGGCAATTTTATCGTCCTGATAAATTATGTTGATCTTGATGAAAGCGAGAAACAACGCGGCAATGACGCCGCCAAGCACGGGCGAGATCACCCAGCTTGCCGCGATCTTGCTCATGGTGACCCAGTTTACGGCGGAAAAACCAACGGCCGCGATGCCCGCCCCCATAACACCGCCAACCACGGCATGTGTCGTGGACACCGGTGCGCCAAAAAAGGTTGCCAGATTAACCCACAGTGCCGATGACAGCAGGGCCGCCATCATGATCCAGACAAAGCTTTGCGTGTCGGGAACGAGCGCGGGATCAATGATCCCTTTCGAGATCGTGTTCACCACTTCACCACCCGCCAGCAGCGCGCCGGCGCTCTCGAACAAGGCGGCGATAACCAGCGCGCCAACAAGTGATAATGCGCGCGATCCAACCGCCGGGCCGACATTGTTGGCAACGTCGTTGGCGCCGATATTGAGCGCCATATAACCGCCAAGCATCGCCGCAACAATGATGAAAACCGCATTGGGCTGCGCGCCGATATAGATGCTTGAAAAGACGCCCGCGAGGGCAAGAAAAAGCAGCGCCAGCCCGGGCGCGAAAAGCCGACGCGAGATAAAGCGCGTTGCCTTTTCAACATGGACAAGTTTGGTGAGGTCTTTGTCGAGAGATTCTTTTTTAAGTGAAGATAGGTTTGGCGTAGATTGATCCGGTTGCGTCATAACTGCCCCGTGTCTTCGAATCAGTCCTCGTTACGAGTCGCAGATAGGGCAATCTGAGCTGAATTGTAAACTTATTTATGAATGGTCAAACTAGATGTTACCATAAGTTATATTTATATCTCAATGACCATATATTTATGCTTGAACCATCGCAAGACAGTTCATAAATCCCATCACCGGCCAAGGTCATAAACTGAAAAATGTAATTCTAAGGGGAAGAGATGAGCAAAAAGACAGGGAGCACCGGCCAGTCAATGAACCTTTCTGACTTTGATCTGGACAACCCGGAATTGCCCGGGAAAATCGATGAAGTGGCCTTCCTCTCGGGCGGGCATCCTTATGAAAAACGGATGCCGCGCAAGGCCTATGAGAGTGAGCTGCGTCTCCTGCAGATCGAGTTGCTTAAACTCCAGCGCTGGGTGCGCAAGGAAGGCAAACGCATCGTTATCGTTTTCGAGGGGCGCGACGCGGCCGGCAAGGGCGGAACGATCAAGCGTTTCATGGAGCATCTCAATCCGCGCCATGCCCGCACCGTTGCGCTTTCCAAACCGACCGAAACGGAACGCGGACAATGGTATTTCCAGCGTTATATCGCTCATCTTCCCACCGCCGGAGACTTGGTGCTTTTCGACCGCTCCTGGTACAACCGCGCCGGTGTGGAACCGGTGATGGGGTTTTGCGAACCGGACCAGGTTGATAAATTTATGGAAGAAGTGCCGAATTTTGAAGCATCCCTCAGGCGTGATGGCATCTTGCTGTTCAAGTTCTGGCTGACGGTAGGACAGGCGATGCAGCTCAAACGCTTTCATGCGCGCAAACACGACCCGCTCAAATCCTGGAAGCTCTCTCCCATCGACCTGGCAAGCCTGTCCAAATGGGATGAATACACCGCTGCACGCGAAAAAATGTTTGACCACACCCACACCAAAACGGCGCCATGGACGGTTATTCGCTCCAACGACAAACGCCGCGCGCGGCTCAATGCCATCCGTCATATCCTGGTTTGTCTTGATTATGGCGAAAAGGACAAGAAGACCGTCGCCAAACCCGACCCGAAAATATTAGGGTCGAAAGGTGATATATTTAAGGACGCCTAATGACGCCCCGCAACGGCTCAAAGCCATGGGGATACATTAGCCAGGCCGGAGCGATGGAGAATACATGTGGCGCAGGATAATAAAAAAGCAGCTGAACCCGTTGCTATGGTCCTAACCGCGATTGCCAGGGACCGGCCCGGCGTGGTTGAAAGCCTTGCCGAAGTGATCACCGCGCATTCGGGCAACTGGATTGATAGCTCGATGGCCCAGCTTGCAGGGGAGTTTGCCGGCATCGTGATGATCGAAGTTCCAATCCAAAATGCCGCCAAACTTGAAGAAGCACTCTACGCCCTCGACAAGAAGGGCATTGACGTCAATGTGCATAAAGCCGCGTTAAGCGCGCCTGCAAACGGCGTCCATGCCCGGCTTGAGATTACTGGCCTTGACCATACCGGTATCGTCCTTGAGGTCACGCGCACGCTGACGCGCCAGGGCGTCAGCATTGACGAATTCAGCTCGTCTGTGTCTCGCGGCAGCATGGGCGCGGAACCCGTGTTCTCGGCGCAGGCCGATATCATATTGCCGGAGGGTCTTGGCGTTGACGATTTGCGCAACGCCCTGGAGACAATCACAGCCGACATTATGGTTGATATAGAAATGGCGGCTCTCTAGGGTCAGGACCCTTTCTTGTTTGAGTAAATCCCATGTCAAATGCTGCATATCCTGAAATAAATTCGACACGCCTATGGCAGCGCCATGTTGACATGGCGAAACTTGGCGCGACAGCCGGAGGCGGCGTTCACCGTCTGGCGCTCACCGATCTGGATATCGAGGCGCACATGCTGCTCAATGACTGGGCAGCGAGTTGCGGCTTTTCGATTTCTCTCGATCCTATCGGCAACATGTTCATCCGCCGCGAGGGAAGTGACCCATCACTCCCCCCTGTCGCCAGCGGCTCGCATACCGATACCCAGCCCAATGGCGGCCGGTTTGACGGGATCACAGGCGTACTGACCGCCTTCGAGGCAATGGAAACCATCCATGAAGCGGGCATTGAAACCCGCCACCCCCTTGAAACGATCATCTGGAACAATGAAGAAGGGCCCCGCTTTATCCCGTCATGCATGGGCTCTGCCGCTTATGCGGGAGTGTCACCGCTTGAGGCGATGCTGGCCAGTGAGGACGCCGATGGCATCACCATGGGTTCGTGCGTGGAAGCGCTGAAAAACGCTCTGCCGCACGCCGGGTCACGCGCGCTGGGCGCGCCATTGTCAGCCTTTATCGAGGTGCATATCGAGCAGGGCACCGAGCTTGAGGCGAGCGGCAATACGATCGGCATCGTTACGGGAATGCAGGGCTATCGGCGTTTTAGCGTGACCGTCACCGGCGAGGATGCGCATTCCGGCACCACACCGCGCGCGCGCCGCAAGGACGCTTTTGTGGCAGCCACGGATATGGCCAGAGCATTGCGCGCGAAACTTGAGGACGAAGAGGACGTGTTGCGCTTCACCATTGGGCGCTTCGAAGTGCTGCCGGGCGGCATCACGGTGGTGCCGGGGCAGGTTAATTTTACCATCGATATACGCCACCCCGAAAAAGACACGCTGATCGCTATGGGCGGCCAGATCGCGCCCATCTGCCACGAGCTGGCCGGCCCGTGCGAGGTGGTTGTAGACGAATACAGTTTTCAGGATCCGCTGGAGTTCCCCGACAGCATAAGGGCGCGCATCACAGCCGCCGCCAGCCGTCGCGGATATTCCAGCCAGCCAATCTTTTCCTGCGCCGGACATGATGCGCGGCATATCTCGAAACTCTGCCCGGCGGGTATGATTTTCATTCCCTGCTGGCAGGGCATCAGCCATAACGAAGCCGAGCGGGCTGAACCTGAAGATATTGCGGCATCTTCTCAGCTCATTGCAGACATGCTCATCGACTTGGGCAACGAAACCTGATGGAACACCACCCCATGACCTCCCATATTCTTCATCGCCAGAACAAAACACCCCTCCCCGTCATCGCCGGCGGCGAAGGGGTTTATCTCACTGATAAAACCGGCAAACGCTATCTGGAAGGGTCCGGCGGAGCGGCCGTTTCATGTCTTGGTTACGGAGAAAAGCGGGTCATCCAGGCGATCAAGGATCAGCTCGACAAGATCGCCTTCGCGCATACCGGCTTCTTCACCAGCGAACCCGCGGAACAACTCGCTGACTGGCTGTGCGAGCGCGCTCCGGAAAACATCGGCCATGTGGCAATCGTCAGCGGCGGTTCCGAAGCGGTTGAGGCCGCCCTCAAGATCGCCCGGCAGGCTCTTATTGAGCGCGGCGAGGAAAAACGCACCCATTTCATTGCACGCCGCCAGTCCTATCATGGGGCCACGCTCGGGGCGATGAGCGTCGGCTATCACGTGGAGCGGCGCAAACCCTACCAGGACATGCTTGGCCACAACACAAGCCACATTTCTCCTGCCTATGCGTATCGCCATCAACGCGCGGATGAGAGCGCGGAAAACTATGGCAAGCGCGCGGCCCAGGAGCTCGAAGATGAAATCCTGAAAGTGGGCCCGGAAAAAGTTGCGGCCTTTGTCGCCGAAACGGTAGTGGGAGCCACAATCGGCGTAGTTCCCCCTCCTCCGGGATATTTCCGCGAAATCCGGCGCATCTGTGACAAATACGGAGTGCTGCTCATCCTCGATGAGGTGATGTCCGGCATGGGGCGCACCGGCACGCTTTTCGCCTGCGAACAAGATGACGTCGAGCCTGATTTGATTACCATCGCCAAGGGCCTAGGCGCTGGATATCAGCCCGTCGGCGCAACGCTGATATCATCCAAACTTTCAGAAGCCATATTGCAAGGCAGCGGGTCTGTAAAACACAGCCACACTTATATGGGACACTCCGCTGCCTGCGCAGGAGCGCTCGCAGTGCAAAAGGTGATTGAGGAGGACGAGCTTCTGCCGCAAGTCCAGGCGCGCGGCGCTTACTTTACAAATCTTTTGAAAGAGAGATTTGGCCAGCATGCCCATGTGGGGGATATCCGTGGGCGCGGGCTTTTCATGGGCCTGGAATTCGTCGAGAATCGCGAGACAAAAGAACCCTTCGCGCCAGAATTAAATGTTGCCGGGCGTCTCAAGGACGCAACGTTTGAGAACGGGCTTATTTGTTACCCCGCAGGCGGCACTGCCGACGGCATCAAGGGCGATCATGTTCTGCTGGCCCCGCCCTTCATCATTTCCGAGCCGCAACTGGACGAGCTGGTGGACAAGCTTGAGAAAAGCCTTAGCCAGGTGATGGACGCGATAAGCTAAATATAAGAGTTAGAAAAAGCCCCGCACCATTTCTGATGCGGGGCTTTTATTGTTTTGGGGCTATGCCTTAGCTAGATCAGACCCGTCACGCGTCTGCGCTTGATTTGCAGGAAGCAGATGAGCGCCAGCAGCAATATCGCAGGGATATAGAACAGCTCCTTGGGCGGGCGGTCAGCCGGCACTTCCAGCAGGGTGACTTCCCAATCCAGATCAATGCCTTTCTTCTGTGCGAATTTGCCGAACTCCACATTATCGACAGTGGTCTTGCCATTTTCGATGAGGAATTCGATACCCGCATTCTTAAGCAGTCTGGCCGGACCATCGCCCTCCTTGGCGCCGAGTGGCAACTCAACGGAGGTTATGATCATCTTTCCTGAAGACTGATCCTCGCCTTTGACCTGAATACGCACAACACCATCCGCTTTGGCGTTTTTGGCAAGCTCCAACACTTCAGAAGTTTTCCTCAACTCATAAGGCTCCTTCCACTCATCGAGGAAGTAACCGGGCCGGAACAAGGTGAAAGCAACCAGACAAAGGG
>CAYOEI010000023.1:0-3078 GCA_964402825.1 uncultured Hyphomicrobiaceae bacterium | reverse complement strand
AAAAAAACCGTCGTCGCGAAATTCCTCACGCGTTTTGTCCGGCATCCGCCAATACCCCTTGAACACATTGGGGCGGCGCACTTCTATCGATCCGATCCCGCCCTGGGCAAGCTCGGCGCCCGTCTCCAGATCGGCGATGCGTAAATCAACGCCTGAAAGGGGAAACCAACGGTGCCCGCGCGGCGCGCACCGTCATACGGATTAGAGGTGATCATGCCCGTTTCGGTCATTCCATAACGCTCAAGAATGGCATGCCCGGTACGCGCCTCGAACGTGCTGTGAACCTCAGGCGACAGCGGCGCTGATCCAGAAACGAACAAGCGGATATGTTCCACGTTCTTGCCGATCAGGCGCCCATTCTGCAGCAGACGCGAATAATAGGTCGGCACCCCCATCATTGCCGTGGCCTGAGGGAGCAGGTCCATGACCTGATCGGCGTCGAATTTGGGCAGAAAAATCATCGACGCCCCGGCATAAAGAATAGTGTTCACCGCCGTGAATAATCCATGGGTGTGATAGATCGGCAGGGCGTGCAGCAGAATGTCTGCTGAGGTGAATCGCCAGGTTTCGACCAGCGCTTTCGCGTTGGAGGAGAGATTGCGCTGCGTCAGCATTGCGCCTTTCGAGCGCCCGGTCGTCCCGGAGGTATAGAGTATGGCGGCCATATCATCGGCCTCGCGGGGCACGGTTTCAAACTCCTGCGACGCGGCATCGACAAGCGCCAGCAGGGAGCCGCCCTCGCCGCCATCCCCCAGGGTTTCAAGCTTTGCCTCCCCGCACTCGCCCTTCAACGCATTTTCCATCGAGGGACGGCAAACAAGGAGGCTTGGCTCCGCATCGGAGAAGAAATACCCAAGCTCGGCCCGCGTATAGGCGGTATTCAGAGGCAGATAGGCTGCACCGGCACGCACAGCACCCAGATACAGCATCAAAGCTTCGCAACTCTTTCCCACCTGGGTGGCCACCCGGTCCCCGGGTTTGACGCCTAATTCCACCAACGCGTTGGCAAATTGAGCCGTGCGTTTGAGCATATCGCCATAGCTGATCACCCGCCCGCTTGCGGTACGGATAAATGTGGTGTCGTCACTAGGGAAATTTTTCCGCAGTACCGAAAACAGATTCTCATACATCTGCAGCGGCCGTCGCATTATCCTGCATATCTGGATCCTCGCGCTTCTTTTTTTTGTGTTTACTGATTCTTACGGTCGATTTCAACAATGAGCGTACGGATTTCGAGGCCGCGATAGTGCCCTGATTAATATACGCTTCGTGGTTGGTCTCGATGTCCTTTAAGTCATAAAGATAATTGACCATTATTCCGTGTGACTGGCGAAGTCCCTTGGCCGATTTGTCTCCAAGCCAGTTGATCTGCTCCAGCCTGGCGCCGTTGCCAAGATGGAACCGCGCAACCGGATCGACAGGCTTGCCGCGGCTGGTCGTGGCTTCCAGGTAATACTCCGCCACGAGGGGAAGCAGGACCGCCTCCAGCTTTTTATGATTTTCCGCATGCGCCGCCCAGCTGGATTCCTCCAGCAGACCAAGCGTCTCCTCCACTTCCGCATCCTCATAGGTGTTCATCAAGCGCACCAGCCATGCGGCAAAACGCGGTGCCGGCGAGAGGGTAACAAAGGTTTTTAAGGAAGGTATTTCCTTGGCCAGGTCTTCAGCCACCTGTTTGATCAGGAAGTTGCCGAATGAAATGCCCTGCAGGCCCTTCTGACAATTGGAAATCGAGTAAAAGACCGCTGTAGTGGGTACGATACGCTCTGGCCCCGGCTTGGTTTCGGCGCCGAGCAATTCCTGAATGGATTGTGGAATATCACGCGTCAGCGCAACCTCGACGAAAATCAACGGCTCGTCTACAAGCGAGGGGTGAAAGAAGCCGAAACAGCGCCGGTCGGCGGGGTCGAGACGCCGCCGCAAATCCTCCCAGCCCCTGATTTCGTGAACCGCCTCATATTCGATAATTTTTTCCAGCGTCGACGCGGAAGTCGACCAGTCAATATGGTGCAGGACAAGAAAACCGCGGTTGAACCAAGACCCCAGCAGATGTTTCAAATCTGCATCAACCGGCGCGAGTTCCGGTGCGCTGCCTAACAAGTCAATCAAATCGGCGCGCATGGCGACGATGCATGCGGTTGCGCCGGGTGCAAGATTGAGCCTGCGGAAGAACTCCTGGCGGGGCGAATTTACGGCTGTTTCAAGCTCCAATAATGTGCGTGAAGAAGCCTGTGTGAGGTAAGCTCGGGCGGCCGCGGAAATTTTCTCCTGATCAGGCGTGAAATTATTCAGCAAAAACCTGAAAAACTCTATTTTTTCAGAAACTTCCGCCCGGCGGTAAATGGAAAGGATTTCACCCGCGAGGGCGACTCCAGTGGCTTCTCCGCGGCCCGACAGCAGCGCACTGGAAAGCTCCTGGAGAGCGCCATCGGCACTTTCAGCGGTTGTTCCATCCAGCAGCGAGCGGCCGCGTTCGGCAATCGTGGTCAGCAGTTCCTGGAAAAATGAAACATTCATAACGCAAAGGTCCACTTCAACGTGGCTCGTGGGCAACTCAATACAATATCCGATTTACCAATCCGTTTAATGATACGCAATAGCAAGCTGGGCATGACAACGACAGAGTAGAGAGTGTTATCCGATCGCTGAAAACCGTTTTGCCGGATTGGATCGCGCTTTTTTCATGTTCTGATGGACTAGACCCTAGCCCAGCCACACGCATCCACGGCGCGGGTGGTTCAGTCATATCGGAAAAGAGTCTCGATATCGGAAAAGAGTGTGGCCCAAAAAGAAGAAGGCAGGGCGCGATGGCCCTACCCTCCCCTAAATCCCCGCATGAGAAGCACCGTTAAGTGCCCGTTCGGCGGAAATATCCCTGAAAATCGCTATGGTCCAATATGGATCTCTCCGATCAAACCGCATCGATTTCCACGAAAGCTATGAAAATCACAACTCCGGCTGGGCCGGCTTCACAATCTCCACGGCTACGGGCCTCGGTGTCCCGTCTTGTTTAGCGTCGTGTCCGTAACGACGTGGGTCCAGTAACGGCCTGTTCACCAGACCCAATTTCGGCAGCGC
>CAYOEI010000022.1:0-2879 GCA_964402825.1 uncultured Hyphomicrobiaceae bacterium | reverse complement strand
TTACATTCGAAGTGGACGCACCTATTTCCATTAGGTTCGCAATACGCGATCCAATTACATCACTTGCCGCTTTTAGGGGGTCTGCACTCAAATGCGCATAACGTTGTGTTGTCTGAGGCTGGCTGTGGCCGAGCAGTGCGCCGATGACTGGTAGTGACATACCGCCACCAGCCGCCACAGAGGCGAAGGAATGGCGTAGGTCATGAATGCGGACATCCTCCAGGCCCGCCGCATTGCGTATGCGCCGCCAGGGCTTTTGCTGATTGACCAGATGCGCGCCCGGCTTCTCTCCGCAAATGACATACGGGTTACCTTCCAGCTTCGGAATGCTGGCAAGGACTTCTAAAGCAGGCGCATTCAGATATATGCTCTTTTGCCCCGTCTTGCTGTCTGGCAGGCGCAGTTGCTGCTGCTCGAATTCGACATGCTCCCATTTGAGTGTGAGAATCTCACTCAAACGCGCCCCTGTAAGCGTTAGCAGTCGGATTGCGGCGATGGCCCACGGGGACGCGGTCTGGCCGTCCTCTGCATCTCTCAATGCCTCTCCCAGCCGTGCAAGTTCTTCCTCGCTCAGGAAGCGTTCGCGTTTGCGTTCCTTGTATTTCTCCACATGACGACAAGGGTTGGAGCCATCGGGCCGAAGCCCATTCTTCTCGCACCAGTTGAAGAACTTGGAGAGTAGTGCCACCGTTCGGTTGGCTGGATAGGGCTTGTCCTTCATTGAGTGGTGCAGACGCGCAATGTCCGCCCGTTGAATGTCGGCAAGCCGCCTGTTCTTGAGGGCAGGTAGCACATAGAGCCGGGCGAGGCAGTGATACTCATCTGCTGAGCGTGGCTTGAGTTTAACATCGACATGCTCGGCAAAGAATTGTTCGAGTACTTGGCCAAGCGTTTTTCCAGCCTTTGCCTTGTCATGGGCTTCCGCAGGGTCGCGGCCGGCAGCAACTTCTCCGAGCAAGCGTTTGGCTTCTGTGCGCGCTTGATCGGCAGTGATAACGCCATGCTGGCCAATGGTCACCCGGCGCGTCCGACCCTTGCGGCCTCCGAGGCGGTATTGAACCAGATAGACCTTGCGTCCGGCTGGTGTGATCTTCAGGCCGAAGCCCGAAAGCTCATCATCCCACACATAACTGTCCCGCTCGCCGGGATTGGCAGCATCGACAGTGCGCTTGGAGATCTTGGCAGTGGGCATCTTGTGTGCTTACTGGTTTCTGGGATCAGTAAGCACATAGTAAGCGCGTTGAGAGGAAACAGCAAGAATGCTAGGGAACCGTATGGACAGTAAATCCCAGATTAATTGGCTTTTTTGGTGTCTCTTGGCTTCATGAGGATTAATAAGGAAAGTATGAACTACAAATTCTTAGTCTGATATCTACCGGGTGTTCCAACCGGGAAATCGGGGAGCGGCTGGGGGTGAGTCTCAAGACTGTCGATAATCATCGGACAAACCTCATGCAAAAACTTGACGTGCATTCTGTCGCTGAATTGCTGAGCTATGCTCTGCGCGAAGGACTGCTTGATAGCTCAGCTCAACTCTGACATCCCCGCACCAGCACTGTTTACCGGCTGTTTTTCCAAAGTTTGACTGGAGCGCAGGTCATTGCCCGCGCCCCAGTCAATGGGAGGTGATTTTTTTACCGGCCGCCTAGAGTGGAGCCGCGGTCTTCGCGAAATCCTTACCAAACTGGCAAGCTCTGCCGCGGCAGTTACGGAATGCCTTGTTGATCTGTTTATTCTGCCACTTGCCAGCATTGCGATACCCTTTCTGCATGGCGCGTCCGGCTTTGCTCTTTGACAAAATCTTGCTGGTGCCTTTCTGCACCTTGCCGATGCCTTTGGACAAACCCTTGGTTGCCTTGCCGCCACTGCGGCCAATATTGGCCATGGCCTTGCCAAACCCTTTGGAGATACCGCGCTTCTGTTGCGCCTTCTCGCCGGCCTTCCTCAATTTATCGAATGCCTTGCCGGTAAATTTCAGACCCTTCTTGGCCTTCTCGGCCTTGCTGGCGGCGAAAGCGTGGTTCGGCGATACGTTTTCGGCCGCAGCGAATGAAAACGTGAATGCAAGAAGGAATATTGTCAGGAATTTTACCGCGCTTGATTTAAGGGTGAGGAGTTCTGTGATGATGTGCATGATCTTTCGCTTTCAGCTTTTATGCACTGGCCTGATTGCCAGTAGCTGAAAGGGCAAATAGCGACGGCAATGGCGCGGCTGTATAGGGTCAACACCCTATATTGGGCTTTTCCGGCTGGTTTATTGGCAATATGACCAAGGCATCCGGACCGCTGTGGCTGGAGTTGATGGGGATGCGAACTGACGGAAGAAATAAAATCCGTCACCCCGGCAAAGGCCGGGGTCCAGGGCTACATGGAAATTCTGAGCAATTTGGCTTCTGGATTCCGGCTTTCGCCGGAATGACGAAGGAGACCGGAGTGGCAAAAGAGCTTCAGGCTAACGTCACTCAACAGAAGCGCGCATCATCGGGCGGTCCGGTATGGCGGTTTCCTGCGGTTCTGGTGATGATGGCGGTACCGGAGTTTCCTTCTTGGCTGGCACTATGGCCGGTTGCGGCTGCTCATCCGGGTTGCCCCTGAAACCAAAAGTCAGATCCCGCCAATTCGCCCCGCGCGCCATGGCGACCGTTCCCCGGATGTGATCCGCGACGCGCGTCACCTGCTTATCCTGCATCAATGCGTGCCAGTTCTCGCTCATCACGATCAGCTTCTCGCCAATCGGATTGCCGGCGAGGTTTTGCGTGTAGCGCACCAGCCCTTCGGAATTGAAAATGCTCAGGACAGAGCCCGCGATCAGCAGCGCAAGCATGACCCGGCGCCTGTTGCCTTTGGTGTCAGCGCCGGCCTCCGCCGGTAATGCCACA
>CAYOEI010000021.1:0-4889 GCA_964402825.1 uncultured Hyphomicrobiaceae bacterium | reverse complement strand
GATATCGCAGTGGGGACCGTACGCGCCTGCGAGGCGGGGATCGTCGATATTCCTTGGTCGCCCAACCGTCACGTGAAGAGCCGGGTGATGCCGGCCCGCGACGCTAACGGATATCTGAGGATACTTGATCCAGGTGATATGCCGTTCGATAAGGAGGTGCTGGAGATTCACACAGAGCAATTGCGCCGCCGCGCCGAACGCGAAGGCGTTCCTCTTGACCGGGAACTCGCTGTCTCGAGCGTCTTTGAGATTTCCGAGCCACTCTCCCTATTGGTCCCAAGCACTTCTGGAGGTTCGAAACTGTCTGCCGTTACGTCATAGACATGGTCAGTTTCAGTTTTTTTAGGCCACCGGCAAAACGCAAAAGAGTGCCAAATCGGGCGTGACGCCATGCACGGGTTTATATTTTTTGGCCCAACCCAGCTGCGCGTAGTGTTGCCGCGTCAACGCCTCTGCCGGAACAGCAATCCGCGAGCTTTCCATCAATAACGACTGCGGGAAGAGAACGGATGCCCAACGCCTTCGCGCGTTCAGCCACATTGTCATCGCCGATATCGAGCACGCTTACATCGCATGAGTCACAGGCGATGCCCTGCACAGTCGATATCGTCTCAAGACATATGCTGCATCCGGCGCTGAATATTTCAACTGTCCTGTTTTTCGTCATGATCCACCATTCCTTCACTTTCCCTTTGTCGGGTTGGGATCGGGGCTTGCATGGGGGCGTGGAGTCATCGCGTCAATAA
Organism: uncultured Hyphomicrobiaceae bacterium; assembly: GCA_964402825.1. GTDB lineage: Bacteria > Pseudomonadota > Alphaproteobacteria > Rhizobiales > Methyloligellaceae > UBA2767. Next base: position 4,143 of record CAYOEI010000021.1, on the reverse strand, counting down.
TGCTGCAAAATTCCAGCGCTCCCTTTCCGGGGCATGCATCGATCAATTTTGTCAGCGTCTTACGAATGCGCCGCAACCGCCTGAGTTTGATATTCACATCCTCGCGCTTGGCGAGCGCACGGCGGCGGATGTCACTGCAATCAGTGTCAGGCTCGGACTTGAGCGAGAGCAGGTCTTCAATCTCGCTGAGTGAAAAACCCAGCTCCTGTGCTTGCCGGATAAAGCGGATTTGAACAGCAACCTGCTCCGGATAGGACCGGAACCCGCCCACTGCGGGCTTTACGGGCTGCTGGATCAAGCCTTTGCGTTCATAAAAACGCACGGCTCAACCCCGACACCGGCGCAGCTTGCCACTTCACTGATTCTCACAGCACATCTCCTGATTTTTCGAACAGCCTACAGTCCGTACCATAGTACTGAGTCAAGCACGGGATGAGATAGAATTTTTCTACTCTCCAATCCCGGCAGGAATGCTGACAACGCGTGGCTGTACCGCGTGGTCAGAAATTAATGGTTTCAGGATGCGCCGGTAAAGGCCCAAAACAATGCGTCCCCTTATCCGATGCTGGCCAATGGGGGAAAGGCGTCCAGCTAATATTCGATATTTCCAGCACAGCCTGTCCGTCACACTCTACTGATCATTTTTTAGGCTGCTTTTCGCGTGCCTGTTCCACTGAAGCCTTCAATGTTCTCAGGTCCACGGCGCCCGGAATGATTTGATCGCCAATGACAAACCCTGGTGTTCCATTGATCCCGAGCGCCCGGGCGAGCTTGAAATTCTTTTCGATAGCGGCCGCAATCTCCGGGGCTTTCATATCCTTTTTTAGACGATCAATGTCGAGGCCCACTTTCGCAGCCGCCGACAAAATAAATTTTTCATCGACCCTGCCTTTGCGATTCATGAGCTGTTCGTGAAAGACTACATATTTGTCCTGGAGCCGTGCCGCCAGCGCCGCTTTCGCCGCGAACACGGAGTTGGCGCCAAGTATCGGATATTCCTTGTAGGCCACCCGAAGCTGCGGATCGTCCGCCATAAGTTTTGTCATCGTCGGCATCACGCGTTTGCAATACGAGCAGTTGTAATCGAAGAACTCGACCAGGGTTACGTTCCCCTTGGCGTTTCCGCCAACCGGGCTGTCGGGATCGCGCAGCAACTCGTCGGCCTGCTCCTTGATAACCGTTTGCGCCGCACGTTGCCGGACCTCCCGCTCCCGCGCCTTCAGGCGGTCCATGGCCTCGGCAATGACTTCCGGATTATTGAGCAAGAATTCGCGAACGCGCCGGTTGAATTCCTCATCCGGCATTGACTGGGCCGGTCGCGGGGTAAGCGACTTGCCCGCAGCGCCGTCGCCCGCGGCGAAGGCTGGGACGGACATAAGCCAGACCAGCGCCATACTGGCAAGCAATACGGCATTGAGCCCGAGGCGGAATGTTATAATGCTATGTCTCATTTGTATCATCCTGAATGGCTCCTTTAATATCAAAGCACAAGCCGGCACCATCATCTCACTAAAAAAGTTTTCGCACCTGCTCCCAGAGACTGGGTTTTTCCACTCCGCGCGAAGGACGCTGCTTATTGGTCAACCCGTTGATGTAGAATGCGAGGTTGACGGGCTTGAAACGCAGACCGTGGAAATTGGCAGCCCAGCGGCCACCTCGATCGATAATGTGCGTAACCACGCTGTGAGTCTGATAGCCGTTATCTGTCTTGATGAATTTGTGTCCAAATTTCTTGGCCAAATCCCGGGTCGCATGTTCGGTTTGCTCTGGCGTTGCCGTCAGGAATAGCCAGTTTGTCTCTTTCAGACCATGCGCTGGACCATAGTCGCGCATGACCTGCGGCGTATCATTCACGGGATCGGTTGTGATTGTAAGGAACTGAACGCGGTCCTTCATCGGCGTCCGGCTGATCATCTCCTGAATCGTGGCAATCCGCTCTGCATGCATGGGGCATATGTCGGGGCAGCCAGTGTAAATGAAATGCAGCACCACAACCTTGTCGCTAAAATCGCCGAGACGCACGGCTCTGCCATTTGCAGTGCGCAATGTGAAATCCGGTGCGGCCTTGTCGATAAGCTGGAAGTACTTTTCCTTGCTGCCGATGACCTGATCAAGCCTCTTTCCCGGATGATGGGCGAAGGCTGGTGCTGCAAATATTGCGGTCATAAGGGCCACCATAAGAAATCTGATGGTTTGCATGGCTATTCCTGTTTCGTGACTATGTCGCTGGTCATGGTGCTCGACACCGGCTATTGCGTAAACTCCATTTGTTTGGGCTCCGTCCGGCGCTTTGAGAGGCAATCAAAGGCTTGATCGATGAACAAGAGGGGCGCTTTTTCAAGCGGTATTCCGAATTGCTTGGCGAGATTGACGCGCTCTCTCAGGTAGTCCTGCCCGTTATTGTCCATAGCTGGCTATCCCGCGCAACATGAAAGTTTAGACACATCCATATCGAAGGTTTGTGCGGTAAGTTTCAGACCTTCAACCGTTGTCAGATAAGGAAAGATCATCTCTCCGAGTTCGCCATAAGTCATGCCCTGCTTGATGGCCAGCGCGGCAGTCTGAATGCTGTCTGCGCCTTCGGGCGCCAGAATATGTGCGCCTATCAGCTTACCTGTAACGCTCTCAGCCACGAGCTTGATCAGTCCGCGTGTATCGCGCGCGGCAAGTGCCCTGGGCACGTTGTCGAGCGAGAGAACAGAGGTTTTAACTTGCAACCCTTGCGCCTGAGCAGATGCCTCCGTCATGCCGACGCTTGCCACTTGCGGATCGGTGAACACAACCGCCGGCATGGCCGCATTGTCATAAGTAAGAGCGTCACCGTTCATGGCGTTGCGTGTAGCGATTTTTGCGCCATAGGCGGCCATGTAAACGAACTGGTCACGCCCGGTGACATCACCGGCCGCATAAATGCCGGCTTTGGTTGTGCGCATGTGATCATCAACCTTGATGCCGCCATTGGGCAGAACTTCCACACCCGCGTCAGCCAGACCCAATCCTTCCGTGTTTGCCACGCGGCCCGCCGTCAGTAGTAAATGTTGAGAATCCAATTTTTGCAGGGCGCCATCGATTTGAACTGACAAGGTGATGCCGTCGTCTGTCCGCTCAACGGAATCGTAGCTTTGTACTTGTTGTACGCGAATGCCTTCGTCGCTGAGATATGTTGCCAGGGCCTCGCTGATTTCCGGTTCGCCTTCTGGCAATAAACGGCTGCGGAACAAGATTGTGACCTTCACGCCGGCGCGGGCGAACATCTGAGCAAGCTCACAGCCGATATAGCCCCCGCCCAGAACGATCATTGATTTGGGTAGTTTATCCAGCTCAAATGCTGTCGTACTCGTCAGATAGGGAACGTCGTCTACACCGGGGATTTGGGGGATAAACTCCCGGGAACCGGTCGCAATGATAACTTTGCCAGCATCGATATGTTTGCCATTCAGGCTGATGCCGCCATTGCCAAGCCTGGCCTTCCCTTCAAGATAGGCCACGCCGTTATAAGCTGGCAGCAGATCGATATATTTGGCCTGCCGGAGCGATACGACAAGCTCGTCCTTTTGCTGGCGGACTGCGGCCCAGTCCACAACCCGGCCCGTTGCGGTCACACCGAGAAAGCGGGAAGCCGTGTTGGCGTGATGCACGGCTTCTGCTGCGCGGATCAGGGTTTTTGAAGGCACGCAGCCAACATTGACGCATGTTCCGCCTATTGTGCCGTGGCCGATAAGGGCAACCTGAGCGCCTTCATCGGCGGCGGTAATAGCAGCGGAAAAGCCCGCCGACCCGGCGCCGATGACCGCGAGATCATATTTGCCGCCTGTTCCTGTTCTGGACGCAGGAGAGCAACAGGATTCACTCTTCTCTGACATGGTATTCCCTTCTATTCCGCTCACAAGTGATCGCCATAACGGTAACGGTTTCGCTGAAGCGCCAGTTCATGAGCCTCTTCCAGCGAAACATGGGCAACGTCCGATCTATCGGCTGCCCAATCGCGGAAGGCGCGCTCATTGACGAAAAAGTTGACGTGGTTGCAGAACGCACCGCGCAGGTTCTCGCAACAAGCGGCACTGTCGGGGGCTATGATCGACATGACCGGTTCCGGCGGCCGTGAAGATACGATTGTCCTGGACGTCATCTCGATTTCAATTG
>CAYOEI010000020.1:0-3226 GCA_964402825.1 uncultured Hyphomicrobiaceae bacterium | reverse complement strand
TCTGTAGGTATAGGCCTGCGGCCCGCCCAATTCGTATGTCTGTCCTTGTGATTTGGGCTTCTGCAGAGCCCGAAGCGCGGCCTGTGCAACGTCGCCGACATATACGGTTTGCAGCAATGTGTGACCCTCACCGAACAGGGGCAAAACGGGTGAGGCCCTGATAATCTTTGCAAAGGTGTTCAGAAATTTGTCGCCGGGCCCAAATAACACGCTCGGACGAAAAATCGTCGTTTTTGGGAAAACGTCTTTTACCAGCAGCTCGCCCCTGGCGCGCGCGCGAACATAGCTCGACCTAGAGTTCAGGTCCGCGCCGATACCGGAGATGTGAATGAGACGACGGATGTCCCGGATCGCGCATTGATGCGCCACGTTCAAAGCACCGAGTTCGTGTACCGCCTCGAATGTCTCTGCGCCGCGTTCGACATAAAGACCAACCGCATTGATCACCGCGTCGCACCCGTCCATAGCCTGAGCCACCGAGGTCTCATCGCGGACATCGGCGGTGATCGCCTCAAATTTATCAACTGGCCCTGACAGTTCTGGAATGTTGGCATTGCCAGGATTGCGAACAGCAACGCGCACTGCAATGCCCTCTGCAACCAGATATTTGATGATGGCCCGGCCGAGAAAACCGGAACCTCCGAATACGGCGACGCGGCGGATTTTTGATTGTTCAGGCATGCGGATTCTTTCCAGATACGAGTATACATTGTATCTGGCGCCCGTATTCGAACCCTTCCGGGTAAGTTTTGCGGATATGAAAGGTTCTAGGCCGCAGCAAGCAACGGATCTGACTTTTCCGCCCGAATCCCAATCCACTTCGTCAGGAATTCATCAAGCCATTGGCGCTGGTGCGGACCATGCTGAAGATATCCGCTACGATGTGTGTTTCCGGGCCGGGCTCCCGGCTTGAACAGTTGGCAAGCTGACCGAGTGACCAAGCGGTTCATCGCCATCTGCGTTATTTCAGGGTGAAATTGCAGGGCGAATGCGCGGCCAAGTTGGAACGCCTGGTGGCAAAAGAGCTCACCTTCGGCCAGCACCACACTTGTCTGCGGCGCAGTGAACCCCTCCTTGTGCCACTGATAGACTTGGGTAGGCCAGTTCATCACTGCGGTTCCTTGCCGGGTTGGCATGATCGGATAATAGCCATGCTCCACATACCCTTGCGCGTGCGCGTTCACTTCCGCCCCCAAATGCAACGCAAGCATCTGGGCCCCGAGGCAAATCCCCAAAAAGGGTTTCTCTTCCTTCAGCGCAACGCTGATCCAATCAATCTCGCGCCGGATAAAATCATTGTTGCCGTTCGCGCTTTGCGGTCCGCCGAAAATCACCGCGCCAGCATGCCCCTCAAGCGTTTCGGGGAGCGGATCACCAAAGCGGGGCCGGCGGATGTCGAGTTGAAAGCCATTGGCTAGAAACCAGTTCCCCACATGGCCCGGAGACGAATGCAACTGATGCAGGATTATGAGCACCGGAAGCCGTCGGAAATTATCAAATTCAGACGAACTGCACCCATTCCGGAATGCGGCTCCCGGGTCGTATCCCAGAGCGTCTATTGTTTTATCTGATATTTTCTTCATTTCACTCTGCTTCATTTGGTTTGGTTTTACCGATCAGTTTGGAGCGTGCCAGCTGTTCAATAACGACATCCGTCTGTGCCGTTGATTGAGAATATGGAGCGAGAATTTGAACCGTGAATTACGTGGGCCTAACGGTTTTCCTCGATGCGAAGATTCAATTTCAACCAATCCTCTACGTCATCGCCGAACAGGCGGGTTGCCTGTCTCATAGCGGCGTTAAACGTCGCAACGGGCGTTCCGATCACTGATTGTTTCCTGGTGACAATTATGTAGGTCATTGGACTTGATCCTTGGCGGGCCGGCCGATCGGGCCCTTATCCATTGGTCGCGGAACAAGGCGGAAAGGTTCAAATTTTTTTTAAAAAAAAATACAGCGCGCCATCGTGTCATTTTGTTTGGGCGAATGTGCATCTATCCGGCAGGAGCGAACTTCATCTTATTGCACCCCGTTTTTTTCCGCTAAGCGCCGATACCGTTGATAAAGTCGAAAAATTTGACGGGCGTTTTTCTGGCAGACACACTCAAGATTACAAGCTCGGAAGTCGAGAAGGCCAAGCAGAGCGAAGCTGATATGACAAACTTCAATCGGCGTTAAAAACAGAGTTTTAACTGGGGTATCGATGGCGAGATAAGTGGCAAGCGTGTGGTCGATGCCGGTGGAGGAGCCGCCCACAGCGTCATATGCAATTGGACGCTCAGTGCTAACCGGCAAGCGGCAACCATGCCGCCCTCGACATCACGTCCGGGGGATGTCGTTTTTAACTCGAAACCACCAGACTGTGATCTGCATCACTCCAACAAAATTGGCGCACTCCCATCTCTGATGGGTTGGAAGGCGAATAATGGACTTCGGTCCTGCCTCAAATCACTACAGCGAAGGGGAGGATCTATGCGCCGACTTTTACCTGATTACGACGGTTCTGGTTATTGCCTCAACGACCTGTCATGCTGCAGTGGCGATGTCGAACGACATCCCTAATAAAGAAGCCGTCGCTATGTGGGAGCAGTGCTTATTGTACAAAAACCTGAATTGCCCTGATGTGCCATTTTGATGAAATGCCTGATCGATCCAGGCTATAAAATAACGTGACATCATCATCCCGTCGCCGGGAATTCCAACCGTGAACTCTCATTTAAACCGAACCAATCAGGTAGGGCTGGTCAAACCGCACCCCGTCTCCTCGCTCCGCTCCAAAATTTTTCAATTTGAAGATAAGGGCAAGTTTAAATGAAAAAACGAAACCGGATATCCATCCTGCTGTCAGCCATCCTATTCACTCTTATCACAATTGGAACTAGCCACGCCGATCCCAAGTTTACGACGGGACGCTTTTATGATTTGGAACTTTGCTGGCAGAACCCCAAGAAATATGGATTCAGAAATTCGAATGGTGTTTCGTTGTGTTGCGACACAGGGCGCACAAGGTGTGTTATTTGTTTACGCAAACAATCTTGTCAAATTATTACTGACAAGCCATCCATCCGGGACTCGGTCCTGGCAGGTCTCATCAGCGACTATCGGGCGGCATTGCGTTTATCAAAAACGCCGCCGAAGATTTTCACTCTTCCTAAAAAAGTCATACCGAGAAACGCACCCACAAAAGTGGTGCCAACCAAACCCAAGCCGCGAATTCCTGCTATTA
>CAYOEI010000019.1:0-9049 GCA_964402825.1 uncultured Hyphomicrobiaceae bacterium | reverse complement strand
CTGATAACCGGTCAATAGAGACGCAATCTGGTCCCTCAAGGCAAGTGACCGCGCGCCAGCGGGTCCACGACATTCTGGAATTCGGGTCTGAACATGACCTGGTCACGCGCTTGGTCAATATTTTCCTCGTCACACTGATTGTTCTCAATGTGGCGGCTTTTACGATTGAAACCGTGCCATATATTGGACGGCGCTACGGGTATTTGTTTGAGCTGTTTAATCTTGTTTCGGTGGCGATTTTTACAATCGAGTATGTGCTTCGCCTGTGGAGCAGCGTCGAGTTGCCCTTGCTGCACGCCATGGCGCCGTGGCGTGCGCGCATCACTTTTGCCATGCGTCCGCTTCTGATCATCGACCTGATTGCAATCCTGCCTTTCTATCTGAGTTTCCTGATTGGCATCGATCTGCGCTTTTTACGAATATTCAGGCTGTTTCGTTTCCTCAAGCTGGCGCGTTATTCCCCGGCGCTTGTGTCTTTGGGGCGGGTGTTCGCAAATGAGCGGCGGGCCCTGTTTGGAGCGCTGCTCGTAATGCTTGCATTATTGTTGTTCGCCAGCACCGGGATGTATTTCCTTGAGCGCCATATACAGCCGGAGGTTTTCGGCTCCATACCCTCTACCGCCTGGTGGGCGATCGCGACCCTCACCACAGTTGGTTTTGGCGATGTGGTGCCCGTTACCGCATTGGGGAGGATTTTTGGCGGCCTGATCATGATATTCGGGCTTGGCATGTTCGCCCTGCCCATCGGAATTATGGCCACCGGATTTTCTCATGAGGCCAATCGCCGGGACTTTGTCATCACCTGGGGCATGGTGGCGCGGGTGCCATTATTTGCCCAGCTTGAGGCGGCTGTCGTGGCGCGAATTGGCGCATTGCTTTACGCGCGCAGCTTTGAGGCCGGCGTACCTATAATACGTGTGGGGGATGAGTCTGATGCAATGTTTTTTATTACCTCGGGTGAAGTGGCGGTTGACGCTGACGGGGGAGAGGTCAGGCTGGGCGAAGGTGATTTTTTCGGTGAGATGGCATTGCTCTACCACCGTCAGCACGAGCATGGCGTGAGCGCCATCACAAAGTGCCGGCTCCTCGTGCTCGACAAGGCCGATCTGGAGCAGTTATTTCACCGCGAACCCGAACTCTTGTCACACATTCGCAGTGTTGCCGAAGAGCGGCTGAAAGCGGCCAGGACGAAATCAGTATAATAAGAGTGGCGGCTATTTATGAGTTCATGACCTAACCCATCGCCTGTTGCAGGTTCTCGTCGATCTTGTCCAAAAAGCCAGTCGTCGAAAGCCAGGCCTGTTGATCGCCAACGAGCAGCGCAAGATCCTTTGTCATGAAACCGGATTCGATGGTGTTCACTACAACCTCTTCCAGCGTCTGAGCGAATTTGGCCAGCTCATCATTATCGTCCAGCTTGGCGCGATGTTTTAATCCGCGTGTCCATGCAAAGATGGAAGCGCATGAATTTGTTGAGGTTTCTTCGCCGCGCTCATGGGCGCGGAAATGGCGGGTCACGGTGCCGTGGGCGGCTTCGGACTCTACAGTCTTGCCGTCCGGGGTTATCAGCACACTGGTCATGAGCCCGAGCGATCCAAAACCCTGCGCCACGATGTCCGATTGCACGTCGCCGTCATAGTTTTTGCAGGCCCAGATATAACCGCCCGACCATTTGAGGGCGGCGGCGACCATGTCATCGATCAGCCGGTGTTCATATGTCAGCTTGGCTTCTTTGAACCGGTCCTCGAATTCGGCTTCAAAAATCTCCTGGAACAGATCCTTGAAGCGGCCGTCATAGGCCTTGAGGATGGTATTTTTGGTCGACATGTAGAGGGGGTAATTGCGGTTTAGCGAATAATTCATGCAGGAGCGGGCGAAATCGCGGATCGAGTCGTCGAGGTTATACATGGTCATGGCCACGCCGCCGGCTGGAAAATCAAAGACTTCGCGTTCGATTTTATCCGATCCGTCCGCCGCTTCCCACGTCACGGTCAGCTTGCCCTTGCCGGGCACGACGAAGTCGGTGGCGCGATACTGATCGCCATAGGCGTGGCGGCCGATGATAATAGGCTGGGTCCAGCCCGGGACCAGACGCGGGACATTGCCGCAAATGATCGGCTCGCGGAAGATGACGCCGCCCAGAATGTTACGGATGGTTCCGTTGGGCGAACGCCACATCTGTTTGAGGCCAAATTCTTCAACCCTGGCCTCATCGGGCGTAATGGTCGCGCATTTTACGCCAACGCCGTATTTTTTGATGGCCTCGGCGGCATCGACAGTGATCTGATCGTCCGTCGCGTCCCGGCTCTCCATTCCCAGATCGTAATATTTGAGGTCGATGTCGAGATAGGGGTGGATAAGTTTGTCTTTGATGAATTTCCAGATGATCCGGGTCATTTCATCTCCGTCCAGCTCGACGACGGGATTTTCCACTTTGATCTTTGCCATTTTGCTCATTTCTCCCGGTGTGCCGGCCGCGTCATTACCCGCTATCGTGATTGGGTATTGGATATGCGAGCTGAGCGCTGTAGAACGCGCAAGCCGTTGCGATTGCGGCCTCCCTATAGCATTGTGGCGGCACGTAAGGAAGGAGAGCGTGGGCGCATATGACCGGCATTCGCGTTCCCTCCCGCAGGAATCTTTCAACGAACAGCAATATAGCTCCCATGACCGCTGATAATTGCGTAGATGAGAAGAAAGTTGGCGGCCCTGCCGTCATTCTCATAGAGCCACAGCTGGGCGAGAATATAGGCATGGCGGCGCGCGCGATGGCTAATTTTTCTCTTACCGATCTGAGGCTTGTAGCGCCGCGTGACGGCTGGCCCTCAAAGGAAGCCTGTTCGGCCGCTTCAGGCGCTACGTGGATAATAGAGGGCGCGCGTGTTTTTGCAGATGTCGCATCGGCCGTCGCCGATCTGAATTATGTGTGCGCAACGACCGCGCGCACGCGCGAATCCGTGAAGCAGGTGCTTTCTCCACAAAGCGCGGCGAGTGAAATAAATATACGCATCGCGAGAAACGAGCGCTGCGGGTTTATGTTCGGGGCGGAACAATCTGGCCTCGAAAACGATCATATTGCCCTTTGTGACGCACTAGTGATGGCGCCGGTCAATCCAAAATTTGCGTCGCTCAATCTGGCGCAGGCGGTGCTGATCATGGGGTATGAATGTTTGAAACAGCAGCAAAGCGGCGCACTGGGCCGGGAGACGGAATTTGACGGGCCTGCGCGCGAGGGGCTGCAGATGCACCATACGCGTCCGGCCACCCGGGGGGAGATGATTGGTTTCTTTGAGCATCTTGAACGCGAGCTCGATGCATCGGGTTTTCTGCGCCCGCCAGAGAAAAGACCGCAAATGGTCCGTAATCTGCGTAATATGTTTCAACGCATGGGCGCCAGTGAGCAGGAAGTGCGGAGTTTACGCGGTGTGGTGTCTTCTTTGACGCGTGCGCACCTGCATCGGGACAAGATGCCATAGTTCCGCCCCGATTTTAGTATTGCGATGGCGCGGAACAATGGTAGTTTGCCGCCAAAATTGGCGCGAGGGCTGGGAATGAAAAAAAGTTTGTATTTTAAGGCCGGTAAAATTGCGATGGGGTTGGGACTTCTGCTGGCATTTGCCATGCCGGTTGCCGCTCAGGATACCAAGGCAAAGAAAAAACCCAACGACCGGACCGTGCGGGTCATCATGAGCTGGGCTTTTGCGGCCTTGCCGGAAAAATTCAAGTTTGCCGATGGCCAGGAAATTAAAATCGATCGGGGAGACCCGAAAAAATTCTATATACCGGTGGATGATGCGAGGCGGGTCATTCGCGTTGCGATGCGCTCTTCCAATGCCGATTTATGCGGCTTGACAAAATTGCAGGTCGGTAACTTCCGCAAGATGATGAGTGACGAAAAGGCGCTTGGGAAATGGTCCAGGAACCAGATCATCTTCATCAAGCAGCTTCATATTGCGACCGGACTGGTGGTCACCGGCGGGTTTGTTGCCGGCAAAGACGCTGAAAGCAAAAGTGACGGGGCAAACGACCGGCGCAATAAATATAATTGCTCCGACAAGGAGCGCTCCCGCATTAGGGACAGCATTGAGACCTATATTGGTCCATCGGTCAAAACTCAGTAACCGCCATTTTCTGCCGGCAGGATTGACAGCGCGCCATCAATATGTGAACTGACCGGGATTACTTAAATACGCACCTGTGGGGGTGCCGGTTATCCGGCATCACCTGTCGGCTGAGAGCAGCGATAAAGTCCGCAAGCTATCAGGCAAAGGAAGGGGCGTTCTTAATCTTGAGAACGCTGATCAAGGAGTTTAAAAATGACAAAGCGCCTACGCGCCAAATACAAGATTGATCGCCGCCTGGGCGAGAATATCTGGGGCCGGCCGAAAAGCCCGGTTAACAAACGTGAATATGGTCCAGGCGAGCATGGCCAGCGCCGCCGCCAGAAAACATCGGATTTTGGTCTTCAGCTGCGCGCCAAGCAAAAACTCAAGGGCCATTACGGCAATATCACCGAGAAACAATTCAAGGCCATCTACCGTGAGGCAGAGCGCGTCAAGGGCGACACCAGTGAGAACCTTATTGGTTTGCTGGAGCGCCGGCTCGACGCCATCGTCTACCGCTCGAAACTGGTGCCGACGGTGTTTTCCGCCCGCCAGTTCGTCAATCACGGGCATGTGCTGGTGAATGGCAAGAGGGTCAACATCCCGAGCTACCGCTGCAAGGTTGGCGATGTGATCGAGGTGCGGGAAAAATCAAGGGATATGGGGCTGGTGCTTGAAGCCACCCAGAGTTCCGAGCGCGATACTCCTGATTATCTCGATGTGGATCACACCAAGCTCAAGGTTGGCCTTAACCGCATACCTGTCCTGTCGGACGTGCCTTATCCAGTGATGATGGAGCCAAATCTGGTGATCGAGTATTACTCTCGCTAGACCCTTCTCAGCCGCCTGTAAGAATAAAAAAGGCCGCCCTTCGGAGCGGCTTTTTTTGTCGCCTATGCCGCGCCGCTCCACAGCAGCCAGATGCCGCCACCAATCATGAGCACGGCCAGGCTCTGGCTGAACCGCGCCCCCCACGGCGCGATTTTTTCGAGTCCTACGATAATTGCCAGCCCAGCGATCCACACCAGATTCATCACGCCGCCGGCGAACAGCAGCGCCATAAGCAGCCAGCAGCACCCCAGACAATAGGCGCCATGGGTCAGGCCCATCGCGAACGCTCCGGAGCGGCCATTGCGCCAATGCGCTGAAAGATAGCCTGCAGGGAAACGGCAATGCTCAAGGCAGGCGCGTTTCAGCGGGGTGAGTTGATACAACCCGGCGGCCAGCAAAAGGAACGCCGTAAGCGTCGTGCTGGTGCTCCACATCAGCATCTGATGCACGAGCCCCGCGCGCCCAAGGCCCCACTGGGTCCCTGTTGCGAGCGCGCTGAAACCAAACCATACGGCCAGATACCCCAGCACAAACACAAAAGTTGGCAACACGCCTTGTTCCATCTGGCCTTTCTTTTGGGCGTGTCTTGCGACGCGTCCATAGAGAAGGATCATGGGCGCTGCACTCGGGATCATCATGGCAATCATCATGATCCACCACATGGCCAGCATCAGCGCCGCATAGCCGGGGCTCCAGGCCATGATCATGCCGTCCAGCACCGGAGGAGGGAACTGGAAGGCGACCATGGAGAAATTATTCATGTCCGTACCGGCCCCGGCCAGAACCCAGACCCATGATAGCAGCGTCAGAGCGGTCAGACCTGCAATCGTGATGATCCGGTCTTTTCCGATGAGACGCTCGGCAGGCGTGATATTTTGCAGGCTCATAGGAACACCGCCAGGTTACGGGTGTATGACACCTTCATTGTTCAGATGGATATGAGCGAATTGCCCATAGGTATCCTTGAACTCAAGGGTAATAGGACCGGAAGATTTGGCTAGTGCACTGCCCATTTCGGCGATGGAGTATTCAAAGCCGTTCGGCAGGTCGATCCGTGCCCGGTGCTCATCTCCAGTGATCGGGTTCTTGATTGGTTCACCGGTGAGTTCGATCAGCCCTTCAACATTCACCCTTGCTTTGCGCGCTTCGACGTCGATCTCGATTTTTACAGGCTTGAATGCAGGCTCAAACACTTCTGCAAAAGTGGCGGCAAACACACTCCAGATTGTTTTACCGGGTTCCGTGTGCTCGCCTGAAAGGATCGAAAGCAAGGCCGCGCGCTGAGCTTCATCTGCGCTCTCATCGATAATGAAAAAGGCTTTGCCCTCGCCCTCATGGATTGGGCCGGGCCACCAGAAAACTGCGGCTACGCGCAAGCCATCCAGTTTTACATCGCCGAAATGGCCTTTTTTGATGTCATAGGCTGAAATGGCCTCGCAGTTGTCATTGGTCGGCAGGGCATTGAACTGGCAGGGGCAGCCATAATCACAGTTGCAACTCACTATTTCATCGGCCTGTATTTCCCAAGGTGTCATAGTTTCTCTCCCAGATTTTAGTGTGATTGTGCTCCAGTATTCAAATCAGAGGTTTGAACTCAGGCGTACTTTCACTCTCGATCAAACCGTGGGGTCCGTAAGCAACATAGGTCAGAAGGCCATAAGACCCATTGTGTTCAAAAGCGATATCTCCGCTCCCTGAAAATGTACCGCTGGCCATAATACCCTCGCGGAACTCGAACCCTTCGGGAAGAATGATCTTGGCCGGGTGCGGCGCGCCGGTCACCGGGTTGCGAATGGGTTCCAGTTTCATCTCCATTGCGCCGGGCACGGTAAAGCCACCGGTTCCATTCTTGAAATCGCACTCAAATTCGATTTCAGCGAAAATCGGATCGAACTCATTTTCTATGGTCGAACCGTAAATGTTGAAGATCGTAGTCGGTTCCTGCTCCTTGCCGTCGAGTATCTGGAACAGGGCCTCGCGCTGTTCATCACTCGCGTGGCTGGAGATGGCGCCCTATACAACTCCGCCGCCCTCATGAACCGCGCCGGGCCAGCGGTAGCGCGCCACGATAATCAGCCCGTCCAGCCTGACGTCGCCGAACCAGCCCTCCTCGATCATATGGGCTTCCAGCCCCTCGCAGAGACCATGTGTTGGCCGTCCGTTGAATTCACACGGGCAACCATAGTCGCAGTTGCAGGATGCGATTTTTGGGCCTTTAATCTTCCAATCCACGTAAGCGATGGGTCCGGCTCCTTGATTGTTTGGGGTCATATCGCCAAACAAGATGGTAGCCTGTTCGCCTATTGTAAGGAACGGTCGTGTTTCGGGACTATTTTAAAATGCATTGCGCCAAGTAAAACGGCCCCCCGCGGATGCAGAGAGCCGTTATATTGTCTGACAGTTCAGCGCCGTGTCAGGCGGTTTGCGTCTGCTTGTTATGCGCAATGCCCTTGGTGGTCAGCAAATCTTGCAACTCACCGTCCTGAAACATTTCACGGATGATGTCGCATCCGCCCACAAACTCACCCTTGACGTAGAGCTGCGGGATGGTCGGCCAGTTGGTAAAAGTCTTGATGCCATCGCGAATGCCGAGATCATCAAGCACATTCACCTCGGAATATTCGAGGGCAAGATACTCCATGATTTGCACGACCTGGCTTGAAAAGCCGCATTGGGGAAATTTCCGGGTGCCTTTCATGAACAGCACCACATCGTCATTCGCGACCTTTTTTCCGATCCATTCGTGAACTTTTTGCTCGCTCATAATTCGTACATTCCTTGATTAAATCCTTGCCCCATTACTCTGGAGCAGAGGTTTGCAGGGCCAGCGCATGGAGCGCGCCGCCCATATTGCCTTCCAGCGCTTCATAGACCAGCTGGTGCTGCTGCACGCGGGTCTTACCACGAAACGCTTCAGATACCACTGTCGCCGCATAATGATCTCCGTCACCTGCGAGGTCACGGATAGATACATCGGCGTCGGGCAGCTTCTTCTTGATCAGCTGCACGATCTCATTTTCATCCATAGGCATAGATTAAAGCGCCTCCTTGTTGGGACGCAGTTTACCGTGATGTCATATAGTGAGGCAACCAGCCTTCGTGAAGGTCTTTCAAGTGCCGAAGTTTTATCGGCTTTTCGCCTGGCATTGTTATTTCATCGCCTTTGGTTTCACCGATGATCCGCACAGGAATACCTTTGCCGGCAGCCTGCAAGAGTATTGCTGATTTATCAGATGTTGCGACGATGTAGCGGCCCTGATCTTCTCCAAAAGCTAAAGCATGGAGGGGCAGGGGGCTTTCATATTCGTCAAAAGAAACACCGATACCGCCCGCGAGCGCCATTTCCGCCACCGCAATGAGCAATCCGCCATCGGACACATCATGCACGGCGCTGACGGAGCCGTTCCGGATCAGCGCACGCACCAGATCGCCGGTTGTGCGTTCAGCCGCCAGATCCACCGGCGGAGGCGCGCCCTCGCGTTTGCCAAGAACCACATCCATATAGAGCGACTGGCCGAGATGACCGCGCTCTTGCCCAAGCAACAGGAGTGTTTCGCCCTCGTTTTTGAGCGCAATATCCGCCATATGCGCAATGTCAGGGATGAGCCCGACGCCGCCGATGGCCGGTGTCGGGGGAATGGCCGCGCCGTTGGTCTCGTTGTAGAGCGATACATTTCCCGACACGACTGGGAAGTCCAATGCTTCGACCGCCTCGCGCATACCCTGCATGCAACCCACAAACTGACCCAGGATTTCCGGACGCTCGGGATTGCCAAAGTTCATGCAATCGGTGATGGCGAGCGGGTCGGCGCCGGTCGCGGTGAGATTGCGCCAGGCTTCGGCCACCGCCTGCATGCCGCCTTGAACCGGGTCAGCGGTGCAATAGCGCGGGGTGACATCGCAGGTGGCGGCAAGGCCATTGGTGGTGCCAGGTATGCGCACGACCGCGGCGTCGCCTCCAGGGCGGCGCACAGTATCTCCCATGACCATGTGGTCATATTGCTCCCACACCCAGCGGCGCGAACATAAATGCGGCGAGCCGAGCAATGTTGCCAGCGTTTCGGTCAGAGAGCCGGGTGCAGGAACGTGTTCGGGGCCGATGACCGCCGGCGGTT
>CAYOEI010000018.1:0-3588 GCA_964402825.1 uncultured Hyphomicrobiaceae bacterium | reverse complement strand
GCGGTCGCCTCATAGACAATGTGGCACGTAAACTTGCCGCCGAGTTCTTCGCAAATTTCCAGAAAATCGTCAGCGGCGAAGAACCTGGTGAAGCTGGCAAACCGGAAGAACCGGATGAGGAAACATAGTGAGCGCCACGCTTGAAGTCGCTCAAACCTGGCTCGATCAGGGCCGCGATGTGGCGCTGGCGACGGTTATCGAAACATGGGGCTCGGCCCCGGTTCCCGTTGGCGGGCACCTGATAATTGACGCGGCGGGGGATTTCGCCGGTTCGGTATCGGGGGGCTGCGTCGAGGCGGAGGTGATCGCGCGTTCTGAAGACGTCATCGCCAGCGGCAAGCCGGAGTTGCTCGAATTCGGTGTCGCCAACGAGACGGCATGGGGCGTTGGCCTGGCGTGCGGCGGGCGCATCCGCGTGTTCGTCGAGAAACTGGGGTAAGGTTCGATGCACAAGGACACCCTCAAGGCTCTGCTCGAAGCGCAAGACGCGCGCCGCGCGCTGGTGCTGGTAACGCCACTTGGTGGCGGTGAGGAAGACATCATTTCACAAGGCGCTCTGTCGAAGGATCACCCCCAGGCAAGTGAACTGTCGGAATGCTTGCGCACGGGCCGCTGCAAGACGCTGGAGACGCAGGACGGTGAGCTGTTCCTTCAGGCGTTCCTGCCAACACCCAGATTGATGATCGTCGGGGCAACGCATATCGGGCAAGTTTTGGTGCGCCTTTGCCGGGAAGTCGGCGTGGAGCCCTTCGTCATCGATCCGCGCACGGCCTTTGCAACCGAACAGCGCTTTTCAGATGTGGACATTATTACGCAGTGGCCGGGCGAGGCGTTGGGCAAGCTCGGCCTCGACGCTCGCTGCGGCGTTGTTTGCCTGGCCCATGTTCCTGACATTGATGACGAGGCGCTTGGTGCCGCTTTGAGCAGTGACTGTTTCTATATTGGCGCGCTTGGCAGCCGCCGATCCCATGCCAAGCGTCTGGAGCGGCTAAAGGAGAAAGGCTGCGAGCAAGCCGGGTTCAGCCGCATCCACGGCCCTGTCGGTCTTGATATTGGGTCGGTTAGTCCAAACGAGATCGCTCTCTCGATCATAGCCGAAATTGTGAAAACAATGCGGATTCAAAACGGGGACTAGCAGGTGGCGGTTTGCAATAAAGACCATCCATCTGTCTGCGCCGTGTTACTGGCGGCCGGTGCGTCACGCCGCTTCGGCGGCGAAAACAAACTTCTGGCTGATATCGGCGGAACGCCGCTGGTACGGCGCGTGGCCGAGCAGCTTCTCAGCAGCCGTGTGGCGGGTGTCATCGTGGTGACAGGATTTGAGGGAGACAAGGTACGCGGTGCGCTCGCCGGTCTCGATATTCAATTGGTTGAAAATACCGCTTATGCCGAAGGGCTGGCGTCGTCGCTCCGCTGCGGGGTTGCAGCTCTGCCGAAAGGGGTTGCGGGTGCGATGATTGTGCTCGCTGACATGCCTGGCATCACCGCGGCATTAGTAGACCTGCTGATCGGCGCGTTCGAGCAGGAAGCATGCGCGAAAATCCTGTTCCCCGCTCGCGAGAGCGGGGAACAGGGTAATCCGGTAATCTGGCCATGTCAGTTCTTCCAAGAAATTCAATCTCTTGAGGGAGACACCGGAGCAAAGTCGCTTATCGCGGTGCATGCGCAACACGCGATTGGCGTTTGCATAGAGGATGAGCATGTATTGTACGACATTGATGTACCCGGTGAGCTTGCAAAACTACCAAAAAACTAGCAGATGAATCTGACGCCATTATCAACGTCAATATGCGACTCTTCCAAATTCGGTTGCTGTTTCCCTGATATGATTTCTGATTCCATAATCACTATTTTCAGAATATAGGACAGAAAATCATAACCGTGTTCTGAGGCGAGTTTCTGCAGAGCACCAGCCTCCCTGCTGATATGCTCTATCGATGAGCGCAACTCATCATCGTTGGCTAGACTGTCAAGCTTGTCCATATCTGCTTTGTTTTGATTTGATCCTGTTTTAAACATACCTCAAAATTCCCTCTATGGTTCCAACTAAAAAGAGACATTTGCTGGATATCTGTCTCGTCTTTGAGGCTATATGGTTCACCAATTTGATTATTTGTAATGGTCATTTAGCCTTAGTTCATGTTGGGTACGCATAGATCACAAAAATGTCATATCCACCGTAGCATTGCCCCCCTTTTGGTAGCGCGCGGAGGAAACCGCCAAGCTGTGAATCATCGATATAAGCTCGCTACTTTGGGGTTTTTTTTGTGTTCGAAGACAGCCAACCTGACGTGAATCTGTTAAGCCGGAGGTGTCGTAAAGGCGAGCGGATTTGACGATTTGTCTATTATCCTTGTGTTCTGAACATCAATTGATATGATTTTGATGCATATCATACATCAATCTAACTCCTTCCATTTTGGGAAATGGCGGGCATTTGTGAGCTGGGAAATTAATGCCGACCTTGAGTGGTCTAGAACTGATCCAATCATTTGTGGTTGTTGCGGAGGAACTGAATTTTCGCCGCAGCGCCGAGCGTATGAATATCGATCAGTCGGCGCTAACCCGGCGCATCCAGAAGCTTGAGCAACTGCTCGATTTCCCGGTGCGGTGCCTCTCCTTGAGCAACAGATACTGGGCATGGCGCTCTCTAATACGCCCAATCGTATGGAGGTCACTGCCATGAGGAAAGCTTCACCATATGCATCATACTGGTGCATCGCTCTGTGTTCGGCGGTCGCTATCGTATTGGCGTACGAACATGCTGAAGCCGTGCCTAATACTGATGTTGCGTGTGCTTTAACACCGGGCTGCAGCGTGGTTTGGGATCGGAGTAGCGGCGAATATTGGTGCTGTTGTGAGACGGCAGGCGGTCGGGATTGCGATAGTATAGTGTCTATTGATCCAATTGATGAAGCCGTTACACGCCCGGGCGTCCGCACTCCAGACTTCAACGCCGATCCGCGCCAACCACGCGGCCGACCGACTCGTCCCATGCCCCCGAAGCCGCCACAGTCGAGGAGGCCAGCTACCCACCAGTGAGTGGTGCGAATTTTGTTGTTACTATTTCGAGAAAGCAGGATTGCCGCCGTCACGGTCACGTCCAGCCCTGCTTCTCCGCCCCTAACCCATCGATGTGTGCACCATAACAGAAAGGGGCCAGCGCAATGCTGACCCGTTCATTTCGTTTGCGTCTATAACGCGGTTTGAAAGGCGCTGAGAGGCGGTTATCGTGGATTAGGTCGGTGAGGGTGACGGGGGCCGGTCCTCATTTCTTTTTCGGCTTTGCCGCAGGTGCGGCTTTAATAAACATGATAATAGCCACAACCGCGCCGATCCCTACGCTCCCCAGCGTTTCCGTATTGACGAGCACTGACTCGTTCCCGAACATTAGATACAGGCGCATCAGTACCAGAAGCGCCATGACAATGGCTGCTGCTTGCATCAGTCTCGCCGTCTGATCGATCGCCATATACAACAACACGCTAGCTAGCCCAACCAGGGCCGCCCCCAATGTCGCTCCGGTTGCTCGGTTCATCGGGTCTGTGTTGCCTATTCCGTGCACCAGTTCAGGCGGATAGACCAGGC
>CAYOEI010000017.1:0-8442 GCA_964402825.1 uncultured Hyphomicrobiaceae bacterium | reverse complement strand
TTGCGTCAAAATGGTTTTTGACGCAAAGGGTGTGAAATCGGGTCACACATTCATGCGCGGGATCATGCGCTCAAGAGCACGGCTGAGTTATGCCCAGGCACAGGCAGCTATTGATGGCCAGACAGACGATACGACCGGTCCTATTCTCCAAACACTCATCAAGCCGCTCTGGTCAGCCTATGCGGCACTGGAGAACCAACGGAATAAACGCGCCCCGCTTGACCTGGATTTACCGGAACGAAAGATCATCCTCGATCAGCAAGGCCGGGTTGAAAATATCATTATTCCGCCAAGGCTTGAGGCCCATAAACTGATCGAGGAATTCATGGTCCAGGCCAATGTGGCGGCGGCTGAAACATTAGAGGAAAAACGCACGCCTCTGATTTACCGCGCTCATGACGCCCCTTCAAAAGAGAAGCTTGATGGGCTGAGGGATTTTCTCGTCTCACTGCCTATTGATTTGCCTAAAACCGGATTGCTGAAGCCGGAAGATTTCAACCGGATATTATCACAAGCACATGCGTGCGAGATGGGTCAGCTGGTGAGCGAAATTGTACTGCGCTCGCAAGCTCAGGCCGAATACAGCGCTATGAACATCGGTCATTTCGGCCTTAATTTGCGGCGTTATGCCCATTTCACCTCGCCTATCCGCCGCTATGCGGACCTGGTGGTGCACCGGGCGCTTATCCGCGCGCTTAAACTAGGCTCCGATGGCCTGACCGACACTGAAATAGGCATGCTTGATGAGGTAGCGCAGGCTATTTCGGATGCCG
The DNA here is from genome assembly GCA_964402825.1 of uncultured Hyphomicrobiaceae bacterium. Taxonomy (GTDB): domain Bacteria; phylum Pseudomonadota; class Alphaproteobacteria; order Rhizobiales; family Methyloligellaceae; genus UBA2767. The sequence continues at coordinate 7,669 of CAYOEI010000017.1, read as the reverse complement.
AACGCCGGGCGATCGCCGCCGAGCGGCAGACTGTTGACCGGCTTGTTGCTGCTTATCTGGCCGACCGTATCGGTGCGCAATTCATGGCGCGTGTCTCAGGTGTTGTGCGTACGGGCCTGTTTGTCCGGTTACACGAAACCGGGGCGGATGGGTTCGTGCCCGCCGCATCTATCGGCGGCGATTATTTCCGTCATGATGAGCGGCGACACGCATTGATCGGCGACCGGACGGGGGTTGGCTATGCACTTGGTGATGAAGTGGAGGTGCGCTTGATTGAGGCAATTGCGAGCGCAGGCTCTCTACGGTTTGAAATTCTGAGTGAGGGCGTGTATATGGCGTCCAAGCGTAAGGGCCCGGGGTCAAAAAAATCAATCCCGCGCAAACGAAAGGGCCGTAACCGGGCGGCCAGGAGACGGCAGCGTTAAACTGGCCGTCATCGTTATAAGCCAATGCCTTGCCCCGTGAATTGATCTGGATTTTTAATTATGCCCGTAGTTTATGCTGAAAACCCGCCACGGAACCTGTTGCAGGCCCTCGGCCGCGGTGTGCGGATGAAGTGCCCCGGCTGCGGCATCGGTTCCCTCTTCAGCAAGTATCTGAAGGTGGCGCCCACCTGTTCCAGCTGTGGCGAGGAATTGCATCATCACCGCGCCGATGATGCCCCGCCCTATTTCACCATTTTGGTGGTTGGCCATCTGATTGTTCCCATGGTTTTGGCCGTTGAAATGGCATACCGCCCTGATTTATGGATCCATGCCGCCTTGTGGCTGCCTATGACACTTTTTCTGGCGATGTCAGCATTGCCTCTCATCAAAAGCGCACTGGTCGGACTTCAATGGGCGCTCTATATGCACGGCTTCGACCCGCATGACCGTGAGCAGCCAGATGACCTTGGCGTGGAGCCTGACGCATAACTTAGGTCATGGACTCATAAATCCATGCCGTACTTGACTTCCCGCTAGTCAGCGGTAGGTTGCACGCCACATAGACAAATTCATTTTTTCAAGGACGTGAAAAATGGCCAAAGGCCCCATGCAGAAAATCAAGCTCGAGAGCACAGCGGGCACAGGCTACTATTATGTCACAAAGAAAAACGCACGCACTTTGACTGAAAAGCTCGTCATGAAGAAATATGATCCGGTGGTGCGCAAACACGTCGACTTCAAAGAAACAAAAATCAAATAGGCGTTAAAGCGTTACCACGCGTTATTTCTCGCGATTTATAAAAATTTCCAAATTTTTTGAGATGAAGGCCAGCCCCGCAACCATTCGGTAGCGGGGGTAGATCCGACGTGGTTAGCAGGACTGGCCAACAAGCCAAATGGACCAAAGAGGGCCTTGGTCATTCAGCTTGGTGGCCGGCCAGTGAACGGCGTTAACGAGGAGGCCACTCAAACCGTTCACCGACCAGCCAAACCCTACGGACCCAGGAGATGCGGCGGACCTGAGCACTCCGCAGGGTTATTACTTCACAGGAGATTTAAAGAAGGATGCGCCAGTTCATACAGCAGGTGCGGCGACCAGTATCCCTCTTGTACCTCCACGAATTATCACGCCGGTTGATTCACCAACCAGAAACTATCCTGCTTGTTGCTAAAATCAACGCTTTTGCTATCGCCAATACACGAAAAGTTGTGACTTAGTAAAGTGTTAACCTTAAACTTTAAGAATGTAAGTAAGCTTGCTATGGGTTGTAAGGCGACGAAAATTTAAAGAAATTAGATTTTCTTCTAGGCTGCGTCCGTGACGACTCGATTACGACCGTCACGCTTAGCACTATATAATGCCTGATCTGCACGCTTCAATAAGGCGTCAGGCGTATCGTCCACGCCTTCAAGCGCCGCCAGCCCCACGCTGGAGGTTATGGTAAGGTGTTTGCCCGGGGAAATCTGAAATGGCTCGTTGGCAATACGTTGCCGCAAGCGTTCGCCAACGATGTACGCTTTAGCCAAATCCGTATCTGGCATCATCACAACGAATTCTTCACCACCCAAACGGCAAGCCAGATCGATGCCGCGAATATTCTCGCGAAGTCTGGTGGCAAAATCCCTAAGGACGACGTCGCCGGCATCATGTCCATGCGCGTCATTCACCGCTTTGAAGAAATCAATATCCGCAACCAGGACAGATAAGGGTTTGCCCCGCTGGGCTGCTTCATGGACAAGGGTGCGCATATGACTTTCCATGTAGCGGCGATTATAGAGTCCGGTGAGGGAATCCATGATTGCCATTTCGGCACTCTCGTCCAACTGGCTGCGCAATTTATCGGAAAAACGCTTCCGTTTGATCTGGGTTCGGACCCTTGCCTGCATTTCATTTTTTTCAATGGGACGGACGAGATAGTCGTTCACACCCATTTCCAGACCCCGAAGCAATCGTGTCTCTTCGCCGGGTTCTGTAATAGTCAGTATGGGCAGATGGCGAATACGATCCAGAGAACGCACTTGGGAACACAAACGAAGACCATCGCTACTTGAAAGACTTAATGAGACCATGAGCAGGTCAAAGTTTTCCTCCGGCAATTTCATCAATGCTACCTGAGGATCTGTTTCCAGTTCTATCGTATGATCAGAAGATAGAACCTCCATGATCCGTTCAGCCGAGCGCAAATGATCTTCTACGAGCAGAATTTTACCGCCCGAGCCGGCATTCATGCCGTCTTCCTCGGAGGTAATACCCATTCCCATCTGCTCGCTGGTCGAGGCCCGTTTGAGCATTTCATCGGTGAGCGTCTTGAGGCGCGAGAGGTTTTTAACCCGTGAAATCAAGGCAATATCATCTACAGGCTTGGTCAGGAAATCATCGGCGCCAGCCTCCAGACCCTGCACCTTGTCGGCAGGTTGATCCAGCGCTGTGACCATTATGACCGGTATATGCTGCGTTTTTGGGTTGGCTTTAAGACGTCTGCAAACCTCAAACCCGTCCATTCCAGGCATCATAACGTCAAGAAGCACCACGTCAGGACCCTCACTGGCGCAAATCTGGAGTGCTTCATGCCCGCTGCGTGCTGTGAGAGTCTCGAAATATTCGACGGTCAGGCGAGCCTCGAGCAGCTTCACGTTGGCTTCAATATCATCGACGACAAGCACTCGAGCTGTCATTTCTACCTCACATACTTAGATTCAGGCGTCGCCTATAAACTGGCGAACGGTATCCAGAAACGTTGAAACTGAGATAGGCTTGGAGATGTAGGCTTCGCATCCCCCTTCTCGAATCCGCTCTTCATCGCCCTTCATTGCGAAAGCGGTTACGGCAATAACCGGAATGTCGCGAAGCCCTTCGTCTTCCTTCAGCCATTTTGTAACCTCGAGACCCGAAACTTCAGGAAGCTGGATGTCCATCAAAATGAGGTCGGGATGATGCTCACGCGCAATTGCCAGCGCCTGCATACCGTCTCGCGTCTGCAGCGTTGCATATCCATGAGCGTCCAGAAGATCGTGGAACAGCTTCATGTTGAGGTCGTTGTCTTCAACTATCAGGACTGTTTTGGTCATGGGCTTAACCGCAGTCGAATCAGAGTGTCTATTATCGGTTATACATTCCGAATATTCCATTCCATCCATACCGCTTTGATTCCCCCCCAATGATGCATATTAAATTTTCGGACCGCACATCAATTATTGGCTCTATTTAACCAGAAAACCCGTAACTAAGTCTTAAAGAGCATCCACTTCCGCCTTGCCAAGGCGCATAAAGGCTTCAACAATCGCTGGATTATGAAAAATACCTCCTCATATTCCAGTGATGACGCAAACGACCTTGCCGTCAGGGCCCTGACATTTGTTGCCCAGGATGAGAGCCACCTATCCAGTTTTTTAAATATCACCGGCTGGACGCCCGCCACCCTCTCATCGCCAGATACGCAATCGGCAATTCTGGTATCGGCACTCGAATATCTGATGAGCGAAGAAGACATTCTGCTCACTTTCGCTGCTAATTCCGGAATAGAGCCGGGCGACATCTCCAAAGCGCTCGGCGCCCTGCAAGAATGTGAATGACGCTTCTGACGATGTCACGCCCTGAAGCAGAAAAAGATACTCAATTGCGTCTCGGCATCGACCTTGGCGGAACCAAAATCGCTGCAATAGTTTTGAACCAGGAGGGAGAGGTTTTTGCCAAGCGGCGCATTCCCGCACCGCATGGCAGTTACCGCGAAACCATTGAAGCGATCGGTGAACTTGTCATCTCCCTTGACCAGGAAGTGGGCAAAAAATCCAGGATTGGCATTGGCATGCCCGGTTCGATTTTACCCGTGACCGGATGTGTGCAGAACGCAAATTCCACATGGCTTAACGCAAAACCATTCAAGCAGGACGTCGAGGAGTGGTTGCAGCGTCCGGTGCGCATGGCCAATGACGCAAATTGCTTTGCACTGTCGGAAGCTGTTGATGGGGCGGGGGCCGGCGCGATCAGTGTCTTTGGTGTCATTCTTGGGACCGGGTGCGGCGGCGGACTTTCCGTCAATGAAAAAATTCTTGATGGTCCGCATGGCATTTCCGGGGAATGGGGGCATAACCCCCTGCCCTGGCCAAATGCGGACGAGAATCCAGGGCCGCGCTGCTGGTGCGGCCGTAGGGGGTGTATGGAAACATGGGTGTCCGGCCCGGGCCTGTCCGCCGATCACAAGCGCTCTTGCGGTCAAAACCACACAGCCGAGGAGATTTCCGCGCAGGCCGCAAAAGGCAATGCCGAAGCGCGGCGCACTCTTGATAGACATGCGTCTCGATTGGCGCGCGGGCTCGCCATGGTCGTCAATATCATCGACCCGGAAACGATTGTTCTTGGCGGCGGACTTTCGATGATGGATCATCTTTATATTGAACTTCCCAACCTGATGCAGCCACACCTGTTTTGCGAGGCAGAGGCATTGCGGATAAAGCCGCCCCTTCATGGTCCTGAGAGCGGGGTGCGCGGCGCGGCATGGTTATGGGGCCGGCCGGAAGCCGGATTAACTGCGGCACGCTAAAGCTAAAAGATTATTTGCACTCAGGCGCAGACATGAATTCAAGAGAGCTGAGCACACCCTTGATTGCGAAATCACCGTAGTCGATCAGGAGTTCCCGGCTAACGCCATTTTTATAGAGCCGGAAATTAAGCTGATAGACCGGCGTCTCACTGATTTCCTCTTCCGTATCGAAGTAGCTGATCGACACGATCCACGACTCAAGTTTCTCCAGCGTCTCGTCATTGGCAATTTTCTTGGCTGGGTTTCTGTCGCCCGGCTGCAACTTTTTTCCGATGAATGCCGTGGTCGCATAGACCTTGTCGCCGCTGCTGGAACCATCATAGACACGCGCCTGCAAGATGCGTTTTCCGGATATTGCCGCGCGTAGAATCTTTAAACTATGCTGCGTGGGGAACAGCACCGGGCCATCGACTTTAATAAATTTTGCTTTCGGGACACGGATATGGACCACAACGTCGTTGTCTTTATCAACCCGCTCCGCGTCACCGCTTGTCGAGTCTTCCAGTTTCTCACCCTGATACTGACTGGAATTAAACCGATATTGCCTGCCGGCGCCCTGCTCCCATGTAGATGAACGTAAATCGTTCATGCTGGCTTGTCCGGTCTTTGCTTCCACACGCGTCACAAGACGCATATTCATGGTATATCCGTCGCAGCCTGACCCGGCGAATTCAAACACCATCCGGCCCTGTACACCTGATACACCCTTGGCGGGACGGGTTGTATCGAGCGACATTTCATAGACTGCCCGGTGCGGAGCGAGTTCCTGCGCATTTCCCAATGCAATCGCATGAGCACCAGAGGCTGGCAGCAACACTGTTATGGCCGAGAAAAGAACCGGCGCGGTAATGTGTTTAATGAGGATCATTTTTAACGTTTGATATTTCTGGGTCACAATTGCGAATCATATATTCGGAATAACTTAATTTCTGATCCACGAATACGGCAAAGTAATGAGCATGACTTATGCCAAATTCCGGACCAATTGCCACTCAACAGCTGGCCTGACGCCCAGTTTCCGATTAAAAGCAGACAAACACTTTAATTCAAAATCACTTAAAGGAGATACCGCAGATGGCCGGAGCGATAGAAACCAAACTACAAGAGCTTGGACTGGAATTACCCTCCGCCGCGGCGCCAGCGGCCAACTATGTGCCGTTTCAACTATCCGGCCAGCAATTGTTCATTTCTGGCCAATTGCCGCTCATCTCCGGCGGACCGGAGTACAAAGGCAAACTGGGCGCTGATGTGGATGTTGAAACCGCTGAACAGGCGGCAAAGGCGTGCGCACTCAACATCCTGGCTCAGGCCAAAGCGGCGCTCGGGGATCTGGACCGCATCCAGCAAATTTTGCGTCTGGGGGGATTTGTCAATTGCACTCCCGATTTTACTGATCATCCCGAAGTCATTAACGGGGCGTCCAACTTTCTTGTCGAGGTGCTCGGTGACAAGGGCCGTCATACGCGTTTTGCTGTCGGGGTGGCGAGTTTGCCGCGCGGTGTGGCTGTCGAAATCGACGCACTGATTGCAATTAAATGATCCTGGAGGCCGCCCGGCGTGGCCAAGCTTGACTGGCTAACCCGTTCTGTCGCTCACCGCGGTCTGCACGATGCCGAAAAAGGCATCGTGGAGAATACGCCAAGCGCCATTCAGGCGGCGCTTGATGCCGGCTATGCCATCGAAGTGGATGTGCAGGAGGCGGGTGATGGCGAACCCATGGTATTTCATGACCACGTACTGGACAGGCTGACCAAGGCGAATGGTCCTCTCAATACCCGCACATCGAAAGAACTGAAGAGCATAGCCTTTAAGGGCACCGGGGATCGAATGCAGGTTCTTGGTGAGCTTCTTGAGCAGATATCGGGCCGCGTACCCCTGATAATCGAAATCAAAAGCAACTGGAATACATACGGGCCTTTTGAAGCACGCGTCGCCAGTATTTTGAATTCATATGGCCGCCATGCCGCCGTCATGTCGTTCGATCCAAAGGTCATCGCCGCGATGGCGCATCACGCCCCGGGGGTTACACGGGGCCTTGTCGCCGGACCATTCCGCGATCTTGAATATTGGGGCCACTTGTCAGCCTCAAAGCGGTTTGTCATGCGGCACCTCTTGTCAGCAAACATCGCCAGAGCGCATTTCATTGCGTATGATCTCGACGGCCTGCCCGCCTGTGCGCCATATATCTGGAGGCATGTGTTGAGGCGCCCCCTTCTGACATGGACGGTGCGGAGCATTGAGGATCGTCTGCGTGCTGAAAAGTGGGCGGATGGCATAATTTTCGAACGGTTTCGGCCCTGATTAAAATCAGAATGATGGCAATTTCAGTATGGGTGACGCGGAACAAATCCTGGCTCGGATCGAGCCATCCATCAGTGCGATAGACGCCGCACAATGGGATGCCTGCGCAAATCCGGTATCGTCAGAATATGCTGGAAATAAAGAGTATAACCCATTCATTAGTCATGCTTTTCTATCAGCGATGGAAGAGAGCGATTCGGCCATCCCCGAGACTGGATGGGCACCGCGGCATCTTGTTCTGGACGATGGTTCGGGTGGCATTCTGGCCTGCATGCCCTGCTATCTCAAAGCGCACAGCCAGGGCGAATATGTGTTCGATTATGGATGGGCTGATGCATTCGAGCGAGCCGGCGGGCGGTACTATCCAAAACTTCTGTCCGCCGTGCCCTTCACGCCGGTAAC
>CAYOEI010000016.1:0-3208 GCA_964402825.1 uncultured Hyphomicrobiaceae bacterium | reverse complement strand
GGCCTGGAGCGCGGTTTAAACGCGCAATGGAGTGAAGGCGGATTGCTCTATTCCCCCCCGTTCAGATGAACAAAATTTCATAATTATTTTCCCGGTCATGGGGTATAGGTTGACTTGATCAAGCAGGAAAAACACCAGTGTAATCTGCTGCAACGCTGTCTTCGAGATGAAATATAAACAGCACCATTCCTTAGCTACGGTCCTGCTCGCGGCCCTTGTGATCGTGGGATTGAGTCTGTCCGCTGTCCAGTCCAGCACTATGGATATTATGATGTCCATGTCCTCCAGCATGGACACTATAAATTCAGATGCGTGCGATGATTGCCCGGAAGGTGATGATGGCATTGCGGCAAACTGTTCATCGATTTGCATGATAGCGGCCTTCGCGACACTTCCGCTGTCCATCGACCTTGAGCGAATATTACAGGGTGACCGGATTGAAGTTTCCCCTGTAAACCCGCGTGACGGGCCAAGGACCACCGAGCCCAACCCTCCCAAAAATCACGATTTCAGCTAACACTGTTGGCGCTATGATGCGCTGATGGAATGTTAGAGTGCGCCGGCGCGGATTATTTTTCGCATGTTGGCCTGTCCCCCGCAGCAAGCAGTTGCTGCAGGCCGGCGCATCGTTAAACGCTCATTCCAATACCAAAAGACTGTGAAGGAATTTAACGTGAATAATAATCGTAATTTTCAAGTCTCCCGCCGGACCTTTGTAACCGGGAGCGCCGGATTGGCGCTGACGGCGGCGTTGCCGCTCACGTCAGTCCTGGCATCAAACACTCGCGAATACCACATCAGCGCCGCGCCCGGACACGCTGCCCTGGCTGGCAAAGGGCAACCCGATACTTCCGTGTGGTGTTTTAACGGTACAATGCCCGGCCCCGAAATGCGTGTGCGTCAGGGTGAACAGCTGCGCGTGAAGGTCACAAACGAGCTCAAAGAGGAAACCACCGTCCATTGGCACGGGCTAAGAGTGCCAAACGCCATGGACGGCGTTCCCCATCTGACGCAGAAACCCATAGCTCCAGGCGAAACCTTTACCTATGAGTTCGACGTGCCGGACGCTGGTACCTACTGGTACCATCCCCATCAACGTGGGTTTGAGCAGGTTGGCCGGGGACTGTATGGCCCCCTCATCATTGAAGAACGTGAACCGGTAAAAGTAGACCGCGATATTGTCTGGGTGCTGGACGACTGGCGGCTACTCAAGGACGCGCAAATCAGTGACGACTTCGGGAATTTACACGATATCAGTCACAATGGACGCCTTGGCAACACGGTGACCATCAACGGACGCGACCCCGATGCGCTTCATGTTCGCACAGGAGAGCGTATTCGGCTTCGGCTGATCAATGCAGCCAATGCCCGTATTTTCGGGCTCAATTTTGCGTCCCATAATCCGAAGATCATCGCCCTTGACGGTCAACCGGTGGACCCATTCGAGCCGAGCAATGGAATGGTGGTGCTGGGCCCTGCCATGCGGGTCGATATCATTCTCGATATGACGGAAAAACCAGGGGAGCGGTTCATCGTCACTGATAATTTTTACAAGCGCCTCAAATACCGTCTGGTGGAAATTGTCTATGGGCCTGAACCGTTACGCAATGCTGTGCCAGATACACCCATTGCCCTGACTGCAAATGCCTTGCCGGAACCCGATCTGAAATCAGCGACACGCCACGAGATACGTTTCAATGGCGGAATGATGGGCGGCATGATGATGGGCAGCGACCCTGACAGTCGCAAGAACATGATGAAGATGATGCGAGAGGGCAAAGTCTGGTTCATCAATGGCGTTGCCGCGAGTGGCCATGTCATGGACCCGATCATGACGCTTACGAAAGGCCGCAGCTATCTGCTGGATATGCAGAACGATACGGCCTGGCACCACCCCATGCATCTCCATGGACATGTCTTCCGCGTAGTCAGCCGGAATGGAAGTCCGGCACCTCGCCGTGAGTGGCAGGACACGGTGCTGATGGCGCCGCGCGAACGTGTCGAGATTGCCTTTGTTGCCGATAACCCGGGGGATTGGATGTTCCACTGTCACATACTCGAGCATATGGCTGGCGGAATGATGGGCGTCATTCGCGTCGCATAATCACTCGCATCACACAATCATTTGCATCACATAAGGAGTACTGAAAAATGACAAGAGTTCTTATTCTCGCAGCCATGATGTGGACACTCGTTGGCCCTGCGGCATTTGCCGGTCCCAAGGATGTTGTTCTTTACAAAAACCCCCAATGCAGTTGCTGCGAAGGCTATGCCGATTATCTTCGCACCAACGGCTACTCGGTCACTGTGAAGCCCACCCATAATTTATCGCTGATCAAGCGCCGCAATGGCGTGCCCGAACAGTTCGATGGCTGTCATACCTCTCTGATCGATGGCTATGTAGTTGAAGGGCATGTGCCTGTTGGCACACTGAACAGATTGCTTTCCGAACGCCCGGATATAAAAGGTATTTCTTTGCCCGGCATGCCCATGGGCTCGCCGGGGATGGTCGGGGAAAAAGAAGCTCCCTTCGAAATTCACCAGTTTTCATCGAGCGGCAAAACCAAGCTCTACGCGGTTGAATAGAGGATTTGGTGAAGGAGAAGAAATTGAAATTCTTCATATATTGCGGCGTTTTTCTGTTGGTCTCGTTCATCGCGGCACCGCGTGCGTCAGCAGCCGGAGACGCCGAAAAACGTATTGAGTTGGGTGGTAAGCTTTACGGCGAGCATTGTGCGATCTGTCATGGCAAAAACCTGGAAGGGCAGCCGAACTGGAAAGTGGCCAAGCCCGATGGCCGCCTGCTCGCCCCGCCCCATGACGCAACGGGCCATACCTGGCACCACCCCGATGAACAGCTTTTTGAAATCACCAAGAAAGGCACTGAGGCCGTGGTTGGCGGCACCTACAAAAGTGACATGATCGGCTTCGCGAATGTGCTGAACGACGACGAAATCCGCGCCGTACTTACGTATATCGAAAGCACATGGCCCGCACCCATTCGCAAACGCCGGGAGCGAATGAGGAAGAGATAGCCGTAATGTCTTCAGCCGCTCCAAAGCAGACATAAAGTTTTCCAGCCTTGAACATCTGCTTAGTCCCAACAAAAGACATTGAGGTAAAGCATAATGAGGCCGTCGAGATGCTGGTGAAGGAGCCGTCCACGCCATTAAGAGTGGTTATCGCGTGATAATCAAAATGTTGGCAA
>CAYOEI010000015.1:0-6439 GCA_964402825.1 uncultured Hyphomicrobiaceae bacterium | reverse complement strand
TCCCCCTCCCGTTTTCTTCCATCTCTTGATTTTGTCCGTGCGGTTCATCACTCTTTCCGGTGTCTTGCGGAGGTTTATAGATCAGTTTTGTTTGTCAGCGCTACGCTGGGAATAACAAATCTATAGCGTGGTTTGCGGGGCTATCGTAGGGATTGTCTTCGCTTGAGTTAAGGAAAAAAGTTTCACCGATGTTGACCTGGATTACCAGACGCGCTGAACGCAGAACCAATGCGCACGATCTATATGGCTCCATTGTGGCGCTGTCACGTTCCGCGTCCATCTACGCTATGTTACAGGTGCCGGATACGGTAGAGGGCCGGTTCGAAATTCTTGTTCTTCACATGTTTGCCTGTCTGGAGCGGCTCAACGGTGAGGCTCCGCCTCTGGCGCAGGATATTGTCGACATGTTCTTCGCTGATATGGATACGACCTCCAGAGAACTCGGTGTTGGCGATATGGCGGTGCCAAAAAAAATGCGGGGACTCGCTACCATTTTCGAGGCTCGGATGGCGGCGTATAAATCTTCAGTTGAGAATACAGGCAAGAATGCACTCTCTAACGAGTTGCGGAAAAACATTTTTGGTAACGACAAAGCCTTCGCCAGCGGTGGAAATGATCTGGCCCGGTATCTGTTGAAACTGCGGCAAAACCTGTCAAAAGCATCGCTTGACGAACTTGCCGCGGGAGAGATTGCAGCTCCTGACATCGATGGAACGAAATTATGAGCAAGTCACCTGAGGAGGCAGAAGCGAGTTTTCTGTGTTCGCACATTTTCAAAACAGATGAGATTTCCTCCAACGGCGTGTCTGGGAGTTTGGAGGTGAGCGCTCAGGATTGCGCAGCCATTGCGAAGGTTCTTGATCTTTCGAGTCTCGATTCAATAAGAATGGATTTCAATCTGCAAAGGTCCGGCAGGGGTCGGTTCAATCTTAAAGCACATTTAGTTGCGGATGTGACGCAGAGCTGTGTCCTGACGCTTGAACCGATTGAAAGCAAGATTGACGAACAGTTCACCATTGAATTCTGGCCGCCTGAAGATGTCGCACGGCTTGAATCCGAGGCAGAGGAGGCGGGGATGGACGTACCCCTGGATGGACCTGAACCTATACTGGAGAAACGTATTGATATCGGGCAGATGGCCTACGAGCACTTTGCTGCTGCACTCGATCCCTATCCTCGCAAAACAGACGCCAGTTTTGATTGGAAAGACCCGCAATCTGATCCGGATTCGGAAGACGGCAACAAACCGTTTGCTGAATTGGCCCGCCTGAAAGATCCGAATAGCGTGACTTCAGACTAAATGGTATTTGTGATGTCCACAATTTGCAGTTGTTTCAATAGGGCAATCCGGTATTTTCAAAGTGTCTTCAATGCGCAAGGGGGTGTGGCAACGGCAAGCTCACGCATTTAACCGCTTGCCCAGAACCTGATTGTGCGGATGGCAGCTTCACAGACGATAGCACTTGACGTCATGGGTGGAGATCACGGACCGCAGGTCGTGATCCCGGGGGCGGAGCTGTCTTTGGTGCGCCATCCCGATACCCGTTATATGCTTTTCGGCGATGAGGCGGTAATTCGAGAGGAACTCACACGCCACAAGAATCTGGCCGGCAAGAGCGAGATCTTACACACCGATGTCTCGATTTCCATGGATGCGAAACCGAGCCAGGCACTCAGGCAGGGCAGATGGAAGAGCTCTATGTGGAAAGCCATCGAGGCGGTGCGTGACGGGGATGCAGAGGCCGTCATCTCGGCCGGCAATACAGGCGCGCTTATGGCTATGGCCAGATTTTGTTTAAAAACGCTCCCCGAAATCGAACGCCCCGCGATCGCCGCCATCTGGCCCACTGTGGACGCTGAATGCATTGTTCTCGATGTTGGCGCCAATGTTGGCGCCGACGCGCGTCAGCTTATTGATTTTTCGATGATGGGCGCTGCTATGGCGCGCGCCCTTTTTTCACATGACCGCCCTACGGTAGGGTTGCTCAATATTGGCGTGGAGGAAATCAAGGGACTTGAAGAGGTGCGCAAAGCCGCGTCTGCATTACGAGAGTCCAATCCGCCGTTTGATTATCGCGGTTTTGTTGAAGGCAACGATGTAGGGCAGGGGGCTGTCGACGTTGTCGTAACGGAAGGATTTTCTGGTAATATCGCGCTAAAGACCGCTGAAGGCACCGCCAAGCAGATTGCTGAATATCTCAAGGCGGCGATGAGCCGATCATTCATGGCCCGTATGGGCGCAATCCTTGCCCAAGGCGCCTTTAGAGCCTTGACGGAAAAGATGGATCCGCGGAACTCGAATGGTGGTGTATTCCTTGGACTGAACGGAATTGTCATCAAAAGCCATGGCGGCACGGATGCAACAGGGTTTGCGAGCGCCATCGATCTCGGTTACGACATGGCACGCAGTGGTCTCGTGGAGCGCCTTGCAGCCGATATCAAGAAGTTCCACGCGTCCTTGAACATGGAGAATATAGCCTAATGTGTGGAGTAACCTGACGTGAGATTGATTCGGTCGGTCATTTTAGGGTGCGGAAGTTATCTGCCCGACACCATTCTGACCAACCATGATCTCGCGAAGATCGTCGATACAAGCGACAATTGGATTTACGAACGTACTGGCATTCGTGAGCGCCATATTGCTGGCGAGGGGGAATTGACGTCAGACTTGGGGACAGCGGCTGCACTTCAAGCGCTTGAACGCGCGCAAGTTGATCCGGGCGATATTGACCTTATCATTCTGGCCACCTCCACCCCTGACAACACCTTCCCGGCTACCGCCGTTACAATTCAGGCTAATCTCGGCATTCACCATGGCGCAGCTTTTGATGTGCAGGCCGTGTGTTCCGGCTTCGTCTATGCCTTGGCCACGGCTGATAATTTTCTTAAGGCGGGGCAGTTCAAACGCGCACTGGTGATCGGTGCGGAAACTTTTTCGCGTCTGCTTGACTGGGAGGACCGCAGCACATGCGTTCTATTCGGTGATGGCGCCGGGGCAGTTGTGATCGAGGCGCAGAAACTGAATGGCGCCGCGCTGGACAGAGGCATCCTGAAGTCTAAACTTCGCTCTGATGGCCGCTATCGCGAAAAACTTTATGTGGATGGCGGACCTTCTTCCACAGGAACTGTCGGACACTTACGCATGCATGGACGCGACGTGTTCCGGCATGCCGTTACAAATATTGCCGACATCATTCAGGAAACACTGGCAGGCACCAATTATACCACCAAGGATATAGACTGGTTTGTGCCACATCAGGCCAACAAACGCATTCTCGACGGAACGGCCAAAAAAATTGGTCTGGCGCCGGGAAAAGTGGTTATGACCGTGGAGAAACACGCCAACACCTCAGCCGCCTCCATTCCGCTTGCATTGAATGTAGCTCTGGAGGACGGCAGGATCCAGCGGGGGCATCTTGTCCTCATGGAAGCCATGGGCGGCGGATTTACCTGGGGGGCGGCTCTTGTCCGTTGGTAGTCCATTATTTTTTGGCATTCTGATCTGTAATGAGGGTGTATTTCCCGCCCACTGAAAGTGCTCAACGTCCCTGTTTAAGCGACAGATTGCACATTTAGCTAAATCATAGCCACAATCTGCTTGAAAACAGACAGTTTTTCCAATTTGGCCCGTTGACCCTCATTCGTCTTGTCCTTTAGCATCTTCTGATTGAGTTGGGGTTGTGATAGGGCGCTGTATAATGACAAGCAAGACATTGACGCGGGCTGATTTAGCAGAGGCCGTCTTTCAGAAGGTGGGATTACCACGCAATGAGTCGGCTGATCTTGTGGAATTGGTCCTGAGGGAAATAACCGGCTCTCTGGAACGAGGCTCGCCGGTCAAACTTTCCTCATTTGGCTCCTTCGGCATCCGCGAAAAGGGCGAAAGAATAGGCCGTAATCCGAAAACAGGAGAAGAAGTGCCTATCACGCCACGGCGTGTGCTTGTATTCAGAGCAAGCAACATTATGAAAGAACGGGTCAACGATTCGTTGACGAAAAAGAATGCGGCCAACTAGGCTAAGACCCGTTGAACACGACTTTTTAGGGGGGAATTGTAGTTGATCAAATCACCTGAGGCCTTTCGAACCATAAGTGAAGTTGCGGTTGAACTTGATGTGCCGAAGCACGTCTTGAGATTCTGGGAAGGTAAGTTCTCTCAGCTTCGACCACTGAAGCGCGGTGGAGGCCGGCGTTATTACCGACCCGAAGATGTGGATTTACTACGCGGAATTCGCCAGCTTCTCTATGGCGACGGATATACCATCAAGGGTGTGCAGCGTCTCCTGCGTGAGAATGGCGTGCGCTATGTCATGACGTGCTGGGAAGAGACAGCTGAGGGTTCTGACCGCGCCGCAGTGAAGGATATTCCTGACGTCGCTGCAGATGCCGCGCGCAACATGTCCGACGGTTCCGGCGAGAACGCAACCCCGAATGACCTGACCAAATGGCAAACGGATCAATTGCGCGATGTGCTGGGTGAGCTTGCCGAATGCAAGAAACTGCTGACGGCGTCGAGAGGGTAATCCAGCTATTTCAGGCACTGGCAGTGAACGTTGAGATTGACCCGCTCTCTCGAAGCAGGCACAACCAATTTCTGTTATGGCGGAGCGTGGCGCAGCCCGGTTAGCGCACCGGTCTGGGGGACCGGGGGTCGCGAGTTCAAATCTCGCCGCTCCGACCATTTTCAAACCTTGTTGCGTGCCCTCCAGGAACAACCGGTGGAGAGCCAATTGTCTCCCTGGCCATGATCAGACCCCAGAGCACACCCATCACCACGTAGAAATGCCGCCAGTGATCGGTATCTACGAACAAGCCCTCCGCAGCCAGCCCCGCGAACGCCGCCAGCATCACGATTGTAATGCCCTGAGTGGGCGCCGGGCGCAGCGCATACCGGAATGCGACTCCGAGCGTTGTGATCACGAACCCCAAATAAAGAAAACCGCCAATCCAGCCGGCGTTGAGGAACATACTCAAATACACATTGTGAACATCCTCGCCATGATAGACGCGCCCAAACGCTTGAGCGCCGATGCCGAACGGATTGGCCGCAACCATATCGAAGGCTTTCATTTGTCCGCCGAAACGCCCCTCTGGTCCAACATCATATGACAGCACAAGAGAGGCGCGTTCGCTTATGAGGCTGGCGATAGAGTCTATTTGCATGGCGCCGGCCAGCCCCATCGTGGCAATGCATATGCCGATTATCGCCATGACAATGAGCTTGAACCGCAGGCGATGTGTTCTCGCCGCAATGAACACCACATATCCATACACCATGAGAGCGATGGCCGCGTTGAACCAGGCGCCGCGGGAGAAGCTGATCAGCAGCCCGAGGCAAAATAATCCGGCGAGCAGAGATCGCCAAAGCGCGCGTACCGTGGGCGCGGTTGCCATGCCATGCACATAGTAGATAAGCGCAGGTACGATGAACGGGCCAAAAACATTGGGATCCTTGAAGGTGCCGCGCGCCCGGTCGAATTTGGTAAACAGGTCTTGGGCGCCGGGCACGGCATCGAAAAAGCCCAGGATGGCGGTAATAACCGCAAGCAGCGAAGCGAACATGAGGCCTGAGACAATGACATGGGTGTGCCGTTCAGGGGCTTTTCGAACAAAAGCCGCGATCAACACTGCAGACAGCGAGAGGTAGATCGAAATCAATGAGTGTTTGATGGAGATGTCCAGAACGCCTGAGCGGGCGGCAGCCGCCAAGCCTGAAGCACCGATAACCAGCCATGTGATGATAAGCAGAAATATGCCTTGGGAAAGGGATGTCAGCCTGAGCAAAGGTAACATCGCGATCAGCGCGATCATCAATGCGTCATATGGAGCGGGCTCGGCGAAAACAACAGAAGATGTGGCGAGCGTAAGCCATGTCAGCGCCAACCCCAGGCTTTGAACGGAAAGTCCCGGTACAGCACGAGCATCACGGACTGGCGCCTGCGAGGGAGAGCCTGCATTCATGGATGCCCCCCGCTCAATAGGCGTTATCTGACTTCATCAACGCGATTGGAGTCATGGCCAGAATGTAGATGTCAAACAGCACCGACCAGTTCTCAATATAGTAGAGATCGTGTTCCACCCGGTGCTGCAGCTTATCATGGGTATCGGTCTCACCGCGCCAGCCGTTGATCTGGGCCCAGCCGGTAATGCCCGGTTTCACGCGGTGGCGGGCAAAATACCCATCGGCCACATCCGCGTAGAGAGAATTGGCGGCTTTTGCCTGTAGCGCATGAGGCCGCGGACCAACCAGCGACAGCTCGCCCTTCAGCACATTGAAAAGCTGCGGCAGTTCATCGAGGCTGGTCCTGCGGATAAACCGCCCGACCTTCGTGACACGGTCGTCGTCCTTGGTGACAAGCCTGGCGGCGTCGCTGTCAGATTTGTCCGTATACATGGAGCGGAATTTGTAGACCCCGATCAGCTCATTGTTAAAACCATG
>CAYOEI010000014.1:0-2545 GCA_964402825.1 uncultured Hyphomicrobiaceae bacterium | reverse complement strand
ATTGGTCGTCAGTTGCGCCAGTGTCTCAACCTGGTTTTGAAGTGTCGGTTCAAATGTGGAATCGGGTATGTCGAGCGGCGTGGTTCCCCATCCAGGATGCCCGCCCGGGTCGGATCTGGCCGCTTCGACAGCTTCGGTTGTTCTGAGCAGCGCCAGGCTCCAGGACTTGCCGGCCATTTCGTCGAATTTTGTGGCGCGTTTGACGAAACCCTCCATGCGTTTGTCAAAATAGTCGAGGAAAGAAATGGCGCCCGTGCAAATCGCCGGGTTGTTTTTCTGCTTTAAAAAGCCCTGCAGATTTTGTGATACCCGATTTGCCGCCCAGCCGGAATCCCGTGTCTGGGAGAGTTCGCGGTCATAGGCGCGGGCAGAAACATAGCGGGAGGCGAAATTGAAGATACTGCGTTCTGATTTTACCGGGGTGATTGTCCCCACGGCCATCGGTTCAATGGTTTCATATTTGGTGCAGCTGAAGTAGTGGCGTCCGCTGCGCTTGTTCCAGCGCTTCGCCCTGCGGACGCATTTGCGCGATACTTTGGACGTTTTGAGGCGCGGCGGGAACAGCCAGCGCCCGGGCCGTGTACGGTCCTTGGACCGGGCGGCCTTGATGGCGTCGGCCAGTCCCGCGCCTGACCCTTCGCGCACCTTGACGATTTGAGAATAAAACCCGCTGGCGCAATTGGTGACACTCCAGCCCATAGTCGCGCTCTCGCCGGTTCCGCCAGGCTGGCGCAAGGTAACTTTCAATTTATTCTGCATCTCGTCCTGGCCCGTGCCTGGCTCCCCCTCGCGCAGTCTCACTTCGACTATGACAATGCGCGGTTTGCCCTTGGCGATCTTTTCGACCATGGCAATACGCGCAGTACCTTCTTCACGGATCGTGAGCGAGCTGCCGGAGACGTCGCGTATGTCTGCTCTGTCCGTTTCAAGAACCAGTTCGGCGCTGACACGCTTGGCTTTTGCCGTATTCTTCAGCTTGATTTGCGCGAAAGCAGATCCGCCGGCGGGGAACGGACGGCTCGTCCGCAGCACGGTAATCGTGGCTGAAACGCCATCGGTTTTCAGTTCATGATATTCGCTTTTCACCGCTTCACCTGTTGTGCTCCGCTCTCCAAGGGCAGCGGTGATATCACTTCGGGTTTGCGAGGAGAGAGCCCTCTGCGCCCGGGCCGGATAAGACAACATCACAAGGGATGTCAGCAGGCACGCACAGATGATCAGATGAAGATGAAAGTGCGTAAATTGCCAAGCCATGTGTTTATGTTTTCCTCAATCTGTGTGACGGGACATGGCCGCCAGCAGGAGTTCATGACCTGAGCATTGCGATTCGCGTTCAGGAAAGTGTCACGATTTGCCGCTCAAAAACAAGGTTTTGAGCATCAAATTAAGGCTGGAATAGAGTGGTGGGGAAATGTCTGCTGAAGTGGACTGCCGACACTGGCGTGCCGACAGTCCGTTCCCGCATTTCTTTTTGGCGCTGGAAGCGTTCCAGATCACCTCGTCGGAACCAGACGGTGCGCATATGAAAGCGCTGCCGTCAGACTGGTCCTTAACGCCCTCTTTGGCCCATTCAACGTGGCGGAAAACCTCCGGCATCTCGCGATGACGTTGGGTTTCTAGACCGCCACACTGCCATTCGAGAATGGCTTAAGGCCATTTCCAAATCAATCGATCATTACATTCCGTGACATTTTTTTGACGCAGTCAGGAGGCGCGGTCCGGTCCTGAGCCATGAATCAGCCATGCATGGGCGATGCACGGCTCCGGCGCCGATCGTCTTTAGCATTGCCGGCATGCGCGGCGCGCAGTTTTACGTTTTATGTATTGCGTATCAAATGGCTAGGGCCCGCCCGCATGATGCGGACCGGCAATCCAGAAGCATGCTTTTTTACCACATCATGCCCTCGCGATGAGCGTTCTCCAGCCCGGATAATTCGCCCTGAGGGGGATGGGAGGGGGGGGGGCAACTTGTGGCAGATATGCGACAGGCAAACTTTTTGCGAGGGACCTGGGAGGGCACTTTCTAGTGGCTGTGAGCCCGTCAATCGCCACGCGGCGGGCGTAACAAATACATCACCAGCCAGATTGGGACCGTGATCAGAGCGCCCAGAATGATGTTTGGCAAAGCCCAGCGAAAGCCTCTGTGGGCATAATTCATGATCTGATCGGGGGACATTCCGAAATCCTGAAGCACCTGCGAGGCCGTGATATTGAGACTCGACAATGCAAGGCCGACGAGAAGAGAGGCCAGCAATATCTTCAGCACTATGGAAAAAAGACGATAGGTCATGACCTATCGTATACCCAGAAGTACGATTCAGGCCAAGACGCGCAGTTCAGGCCAAGACGGTGGCGTGTTGGTTGCTCGTTAAAGACGTGAGGTTATCGCGAAGCGTTCTCGCTTTCGGCGTCTGCTCCCGCTTTTGCTAATGCAATAGCCGCGTCCGCTGTTGCAATATTACCGCCCATCAGTTGCACAAATTGACGGCTGATAGGCAGACCCAGGCCAGTGCCTTTGCTGGATTTTCGCCCACTTTCTGTTTGG
>CAYOEI010000013.1:0-3958 GCA_964402825.1 uncultured Hyphomicrobiaceae bacterium | reverse complement strand
TCCGACGCCGGGTCCCCCTTCATCGGTATCGAACACAAGATTTCCGGTTGAGGCTGCAAGATCGATTGCCAGCATCACCAGGGTCCAGCCCTTGGGCGAGCGATTCTTGATGATGAAATAATCCGGGTTATCGTCGGTATATTCCACCCGCACACGCGGTCCGCATCCCGGTGTCCCGGTCTTGCCGCTATGATGAAGCGTTGCCTGGGCAAGGGCAGGGGATGCGCCGGGAAGCAACGCGCCAGCGAAAAGCAACGCGCCAGGCAATATTTTCAACATCGATCCCATAAGCCTGATTTGGGCACGGGAACGCATGACAGTCGAGGATTTATGCTTTTTGTAATATTGAAATCTGATGCCGACCCTTCCCCCTTGGCTTTTTTACGTCTAACACAATCTCTCGCAAGAATACGGGATGCAGATGACCAGGCAGGACGCAAAATCACCGCGCCGTAACAAGGCGTGGAAGCGCTTCTGGAAGAAAGTGCGCAGTCCCTTGAAAGTGCACCGCGAAGGCGGCTGGCTGCTTTATTTCTGGCACGGCATGGGGGTTATCACCTGGGCGAAGCTGCTTATTCGGGGGCGCTTCGACATCACGCTCAACTGTGTGCCCAATATTTTCACCGTTACACTTTGGACGCCGCTCAATTCGTTTCTCTATATCGTCTCGGAATTGATTTACGGGAGCCGGGCCAACCGGCATGAAGTGACGCCAGCGCCCATATTCGTACTTGGGCATTGGCGCTCGGGCACGACATTCCTGCATGACCTTCTGGCATGCGACCCCGCCCACGGCTATCCGACCACCTATCAGTGTTTTTTCCCCAATCATTTCCTGCTGACCGGTGGCGCGGTGCGTAAATGGTTCAACATCTTCCTGCCCAGGCGCCGCCCCATGGACAATGTGCCCGTGGGCATCGACCGGCCCAACGAGGATGAATTTGCTTTTGCCAATCTCGGCATGGGTACCCATTACATTACGCTTGCCTGGCCGCGCCACGGACCCGCCGACATGGACTATCTCGATCTGGTTAATCTGAGCGAGGAGGAGCGCACCAGGTGGGAGCGCGGCTTCATGTGGTTCGTAAAGCGTTTGTCCTACAAGCAGAAGAAGCGGCTGGTTATGAAATCCCCCGCGCACACCGCGCGAATCCCCACGCTTTTGAAACTGTTCCCCAATGCCCGCTTCATTCACATCGCGCGCAATCCGCTTGCCATTTATCCATCAACCGTCAAGGTCTGGAAGGTGCTCAACTCGGTTCAGGGGCTGCACAACCCGGCGCAAGACGACCCCTGGATGGAAGAGTTCGTGTTCGAAGTGTTTGAGACGCTGTTCAAACGATATGACGAGACCTGGGGGCTGATCCCCGATGGACATCTGACGGAGATCGCGTTTGAGGATCTGGCCGCGGACCCCAAAGCGGTCATGAAGCAAATCTACAAGCAACTTGATCTTGGCGATTTCGCCAGCGCGGAACCCGGCATGGACGCCTATCTCATGGGACAGAAGGATTATCAGCCAAACGTCTTCAATCTGCCTGAAGATTTACGGCAGAAAATCATCAAACGCTGGGCGGGATACATCAAGCGTTTTGGGTATGGCGAAGCTGTATCGGGTAAATGAGCCTGTTTGCTCCAGCCGCTCAAACAGTTTCGCCCAGGTTATGCGGCTCGTTTGTCAGGCGCATCGCGATGACGTTGCCAGTCGCCTCGATGTGCGCGGCAAGCAGTTCACGCGCCTCGTCGGGCTGGCGTTTGGCGGCATGCTCCAGAATGGCCGTATGTTCCGCGTTGGAATGTTCCAGATGGTCACTCATTTTCCAGACAAAGCGCAGATAACGCTCGAAGCGGATGCGAAGTTTTGCGATGAGTTCCAGTGTCGTCTGGCGTTGCGAAGGTTCATACAGCGCGCTGTGGAACGCCGTATTCAATTCAACAATATTATCAATCCGGCGTGCGCGAGACAGTTTCCGGTTTATCAGTGCAAGATTTTCTAAGTCTGCTTGCGTATAACTGGGAATGGCCCGCGCCAGTGCATCGCACTCCAGCATGACCCGCAAATCCGTTATCTCCCGGGCTTCTTCCGCCGTCAGTTCCCGCACCGCTACGCCGCGATTGGGCTCAGCCCGCGCCAGGCCGGCATCACAGATCAGTTTCAGCGCTTCACGCACGGGCGTCTGGCTGACGCCGAACCCGCTCGCCAGTTCGCTTTGGCGCAGGGGCGCTCCAGCCGGAATAAGCCCGTGCAGGATGGCATGGGTGAGGGCATCTGCAATCACCGCCGGGTTGCTCCGCGTATCAGTCTTTGCTTGCGCATATATCTGATCAAGTGTGCCTGGCGCCATTGGACCCTCGTGCGTGGTGTTCGATATGCAATATTGACTCTTATCTAAATTATGCATTATCGATAATCAAGAATAATTTTAACCAGCTCGAATGATCGAATTGAGCAGCCGGAAGCCGGAGTTCGGGAATCACTATTCGGGTCAGGGGAGAGAGTTATGAAGTTTGGAGCATACAAGGCGCTGACATTTGACGTTTACGGAACCCTCATCGATTGGGAGCCCCATATCGTGCAGCGTCTGCGGAAGTGGGCAGCGCTAAATGATGTATCGGCATCGGACGCTGAGCTTCTCTCGGCTTTTGACGATGCACGTGCGCATTACCAGAAGCGCCGTCCTGCCATGCCATATCCAGAGGTGCTGTGTTCTTCATACGCTTATGTTTGCGACAGGTGGCGCAAGCCGGTTGATCGCGGCGAACAGAATGAGTTTTCTTCCAGTGTCAAGGAATGGGACCCTTTCCCCGACACGGTTGATGCGCTCATCTATCTGAAACAACATTTTTTGCTCGGCGCCTTGAGCAATATCGATGAAGTCTCGTTGGGGCACAGCCTCAAAAAGATGGGCGTGGAGTTTGATCTTGTTGTAACAGCGGAACGGGCAGAAGCGTACAAACCGGATATGCCGCATTTTATTATTGCGGCAAACGATCTGGGTCAGGCTGGGGTCGCGGTTCATGAACAACTGCATGTGGCGCAGAGCTTGCGAGCCGATATACGTCCTGCAAATGATTTGCGGTTGGCCAATGTCTGGATCAATCGTGGTGCGCGCCAGCTCGGTCAGAGCGGACATGGCGCAGAACTCGCGGTTCCAGATATGGAGTATGCTTCGCTGGCAGAGTTTGTTGACGCACACAGGCAAGACATTGCATCAAGGGATACTATGGCATGATCCTCACTGGACAACTTGACTCGCCCTTCGTGCGCCGTGTGGCCATCGCGCTCCATATTTATGGGCTCCAGTTCGAGCATAATGTGATCTCAGCCTATGGTGATTTCTCTGAACTGCTGGCGCTCAATCCGCTTGGCAAAGTGCCGGCGTTGCAGCTGGATGACGGGACGACTCTGGCGGACTCAACGCTCATTCTCGATTATCTCGACCGGCTTGCCGGACCTGATCAAACTCTTCTACCCGCTTCCCTCGAAGCCCGCGCGGGTCTGCTCGCTCATGTTGGTATTGCCGCCGGTCTGGCCGAGAAGGCGGTGGAGTTCCGCACCGAAACCGTGCGCCGCCCATCGGATAAAATAGACCAGCACCGGGTTGAGAGGATACTTGCTCAAATCAGTGCGTCGCTGGACTGGCTTGAGAAGCACACCCCGAATGTGGGTTTTATTTCAGGTGCTGAAATCACCCACGCCGATATCGCGTCGACAATCGCGATGACCTTCATCTCGAGAAAGAATCCGGAGCATCTCGAAGGCCGTGATCGCGCTAGCCTGACCCGTCACGCCGTGCGCTGCGAGGCTTTAGCCCCGTTCAGGGCGGCGCCATTTATGGACGGGTAACCGAAGCTCGCAGTTCAACGCACATTCATGACTGAAACGGGCGCTTGCCCCATGATGTTGAAAGCAATACTTCCTTTTAAAAACCTCTTCATTCGCGATTTTCCTGAGTCG
>CAYOEI010000012.1:0-10376 GCA_964402825.1 uncultured Hyphomicrobiaceae bacterium | reverse complement strand
AATTACGGTGACAGTTTACTAAAATCACTGTGACAGTTTACTAAACTCCTCTGTTTCCTCTTCGTCATTCCCGCCCCTCTTCGTCATTCCCGCGAAGGCGGGAACCCAAATGGGCTCATCCGTATCCTCTAGCGTTTGCCGCACCTCACGAATGGGTTCCCGCCTTCGCGGGAATGACGGAGTGTGAGACGGGCATGACGGAGTGGAGGGCGGCAATGACGGTGGAGGACGGCAATGACGGTGGAGATATTGGAGGCCCGCCTGCCGGTCAATCAACGCAGGAGAGATGCGGTCGATCAATCTTGCGCCTTATCCCCGCAGACGCACCAGCTGGTCGTCATAGCCTTCCGCGCTTGCGGCCACATCGATGAGCGCCGGACCGCTCTGTGCAAAAGCCTCTTTCAGGGCGCTGCGGATGTCGTCCCCGGGCCCAACCCGCCAGGCTTTACAGCCCAACGCCGTGGCACATGCGGCGAAATCGATCGTTTGGGTGTGAACGCCGGAAGAATTGTATTGCTGGCGCTGCTGTTTGATATCGATCAGCGACAGCGCCGCGTCGTTGATGACGAGAACGGTGATATTGCAGCCCTGTTCCACAGCCGTGGCGAGTTCGGACAAACACATCATCATGCCGCCGTCCCCGGTGACGGCAAGGACATGAGATTGCGGGTTTTCAAGGGAAAGAGCGATGGCCGCGGGCAAAGCATAGCCCATGCTGGAGAGACCGTTGGATTTGAACACGGCTAACGGCGCTTCAGCAGGCCAGCAGGCGAGGGCGGAGAACATGTGGGCGCCGGCATCGACCGTGAGGCGGGCGCCGGGCGCGGCAAGCTCCGCCGCCGCCTCCATAGCGCTCTGCGCCGTGTGGCCCGCGCCGTGAAGGGCCAGCGTGCGCGTGATGTCTTTGCGGGCCTGCGCGATATTTTCAGCTGACCAGCCGCTGACTTTGAGGTTTGGCATGAACATTTCCGCAATTGCGGATAAATCACCCGTAACACATGCAGCCGGCTCAACGGGCAGGGGCGTGGCGGGCGCGGGGCGCAGCTCCAATACCGGGCTTTCATAGGGCCAGCGGCCGGGAATGATTTCGATTGCATCAAAGCCGAAGAGGATGATGAGATCGGCGGCATGAAGGATACTGGCTTCCGCGATGGCGCCGCTAAACAGGCCCGTGAAACTGCTATGTGACGCGGGCAGGACGCCGCTTGCCTTGTAGCTCAAAAGCACAGGACAGGAGAGCGCTTCCGCCATGTGCCGCAGCGCCTCAGGAGCGCCGCCGTGCCGCGCCTCAAGACCCGCCAGGATGACAGGCTTGCGGCTTGCGGCGATCAGACTGCGAGCGCTTTCAATATCGATTTTCTTGAACTCTATGGCATCAGGGGCTTGAGAGGACGCGCTATGACTCGATACCGGCATTAAAGCATCATCTGCCGTCAGGTCGAGCTGAACCGGGCCCCACGGCTTTGCCAGCGCCGTTTGAATGGCCTTCTCGATCCCGCTCGCCCCCTCATCCGGGCGAAGCCGCCCCGAAAACTTGGTGATGGGGTGATAGAGGGCGTTCTGATCAAGCGCCTGATGCGGCGTCGAGGCGGGGCCGTCAGTAATGAGAATGACCGGAGATTTCTCCAGATAAGCATAGGCGACGCCATTCACCGCGCTGGCGGCGCCCGGACCAATGCCGGTGAGCAGTACGCCGGGCGTGCCGGTACTCTCTCCGGTGACGGCGGCCATGAACGCAGCCGCTGTTTCCGTACGGGTCAGGATGAAATCAATCCCGGCGTGGCCTGCGGCCTCGATCAGCGCCAGGCTTGAGCCGCCACCCGGAATGCCAAAAATGCGTTTAACGCCATGGGCTTTCAGTCGCCGGATGATCTGTGCGGCCAACGACGTAGTGGTGTGTGAAGATGGGGGCATCGAAGGTCTCTTAAATGCCTGTATATTTGGCCATGGCTTCACTGAATGTGAGGCCCGCCCGCAAATCCTTGATGGCGGCGTCATCGTCCCTGGCCATTTTTTCAGCCGCGGCGATGATGTCTTCTGCTTGAGCCAGGGGCAGGCATACGGCTCCGGTACCATCGGCGGCGATGATGTCGCCGGGGGCGATCTCCACCGCGTCTATGACCACCGGCACATTGATCGCCTCAACCTTCAGCCGCAGGCGTCCTGTAGTTGGAACCATGTGGCGGGCGAAGACCGGGAACTCGAATTCGATCATTTCTTCCAGATCGCGGACCGCGCCGTCGACCATCAGCCCGGCAACCCCTTTCAGTTTTGCCGCCAGTGAGGCCATGCCGCCCCAGGTCGAACTTTCCGCCCCCCCTGCATCCACGACGATGATGTCGCCGGCTTGCGCCGCATCGATCATTGAACCAACCGCGAAATCATCCGATGTGTAGTCGCCATGCGTGCCGGTGAGCTCCTTCACCGTGACCGCCGGCCCGGCAAAATGGAAACCCGGAGCAACCGCCTTGATATGGGCGATGACATTGTTGTGGAGCCCCGCATTATCCAGCGCATTGGCGAGCGTGCTTGTCGCAAGTTGGGAAATACGCCCGATCAATTCAGGCTCTGGTCTGTTAATTCCAGCGGGGGGCATAGGCGGGAGCTTTCGCGATGGTTGTAGCTGAGTGTTTGATTTCAATGTCCGACAATACCATAGTTAGATCAATGCAAACGCGCAGCGCCCATGAGCCAGCCCATAAGTGCATATCAGGAGATTTCAAAAACCATGACCCAGACCACGAACCGTTTGTTCGACGAATTTGCGAAGTTGATGACGGATGCAACCGGCGCCGCTCAGGGACTGCGCGGTGAACTTGATAACCTCATCCGCTCTCAGGCGGAAAAGGTTCTGCGTGATCTCGATGTGGTTCAGCGCGAAGAGTTCGACGCGATGAAAGCGATGACGGTCAAAGCGCGCGAGGAAAATGTGCATCTGGAAAAACGCATTGCCGAGCTCGAACAAGAGTTGCTGCGCTTTGGAAAGAGCCGGGACGTTTGAAGATCAATAGCTTGCCCACAGCTTCCACAGATCAAATCTGCGCTGCCGCGCGTTAGCCATTTTTTACCTTCATTATTCCCTTGTTCACGTTGTCATGAGGGAAATTGGCGTGGACAAGTATGTCTGGCTCCTTGCGACTCAACCAGCCCTAAGGTTATCTCGCAAATGGTTGTGGTTACCGAATCAGGAACCACAACATGCAGTGGAACTCGGGGAGTTGCGCATCGTTTTTGCGTGCGCGACTGGACCATTCCCGCCAGGCCAGTCAATAAGGGCATGTTATGGCGTCTATGGAACTTAATTATGAACGAACGGGCCACCCCGTGGACCTTGTCGAGAATATTGCATCCTCCCATGACTGGGCTTTCGAGCGCAGCGCGGTGGATGAACTCTCGTTATGTGTCGCGGGCACGTGGAGCGATTATCAGATATCGCTCAACTGGCGCGATGATCTTGAAGCACTGCATCTGGCGTGCGCGGTTGACCTGAAGGTTTCCGATACGCGTCTGAGTGAAGTGTACCGGCTGATGGCCACCATCAACGAACAGCTCTGGATTGGGCATTTTGATTTGTGGCGCACCGAGAGCCTGCTGCTCTTCCGTCACGGATTGATGCTGAACGGGGCAGACCCGACGGAGAGGCAGTGCGAGGCGCTGATTCATTCCGCGCTGGATGCGTGCGAGCGCTATTTCCAAGCATTCCAGTTTGTCATCTGGGCGGGAAAATCGGCAGAAGAATCTCTGGCCACGACCATGTTCGAGACCGAAGGACAGGCATGACCCTCACCTTGGGTGGTCCGCTTGTTCTTGTCGGCGCCGGCAAAATGGGCGGGGCGCTTCTCACCGGGTGGATTGAGCAGGGTCTTGAGTTGGCGAGCGTGTATATCCAGGACCCGCAGCCTTCCGATGAGATTTCAGCGCTGGCGGAACGGGAGGGGCTGAAAATTATCGGCTCTGCCGAGCATCTGCCGCCGGACCCGTCAGTCATTGTCCTGGCCGTCAAACCGCAGAGCATGGATGATGTGCTGCCTGGCCTCAAATCTTGTATTGGGAATGAGACCGTCTTCCTTTCGGTCGCGGCGGGTAAGACGATTGAGTCGATGCAGCGTCATCTGGGGGCAGACACCGCCATTGTTCGCTCCATGCCCAATACGCCGGCGGCCATAGGGCGCGGCATTACAGTCGCCTGCGCCAACGCCAATGTTTCGGCAGCGCAAAAACAACAGTGCGATGCGCTTTTGCGCGCGGCGGGTTCGGTTGCCTGGAGCGATGATGAGGCTACGCTTGATCCCGTCACGGCCGTTTCGGGCTCCGGCCCGGCCTATGTGTTCCTGCTGGCGGAATGTCTCGAAGAGGCCGGTATCGCGGCTGGTCTCGATGAAGGGCTGGCCCGTAAGCTGGCGCGTGAAACCGTGAGTGGAGCCGGAGAATTGCTCCGCCGCAGTGAGTTGCCCGCGGCCGAGTTGCGCCAGAATGTGACCTCGCCTAACGGCACGACGGCAGCGGCGCTGGAAATCCTGATGGGAGAGGGCGGGTTCAGGCAATTGCTGACCCGCGCGGTCAAGGCCGCCGCAGAGCGCTCACGCGAACTCTCATCCTGAAGAGGTGCCGCCTGAAGTGGCTCCGCGCAACGAGGCAAGCCGCGCCGCGCGGAGTGTCGCTGGTTAGTTCGTCTGCGTGAAAACGTTGTCGCTAAAACCTCTGTCATTCACAGCCAGGGTCGCCGAAGCAGATATGAATTTCTTTCCGGTCACAACGACCTTGGTGCCGACCGCAGTGCGATTGTACAAATCGATAACATCCGCATTATACATCCGGATGCAGCCGCGTGAGACGGATCTGCCGATCAGCTGCGGTGCATCGGTGCCGTGTATCCGGTAGAGGGTGCTGCCGAGATACAGTGCCCGCACGCCCAGCGGGTTGCGCGGGTCTCCGCCTTTGACGAAGGGCGGCAGGGCGGGGTTTTCCTTGCGCATTGAAGCGGTTGGCGTCCAGCGCGGATTTACCGCCTTGCGGGTCACTGGCTCCACACCGGACCAGAACGCATCCCCGCTCGGAATGGCGATCGGATAAGAGATGGCTTTGCCCCCGGCCATTATCTTGTAGAGGCGCGCGTCGCCGATGCTGACGATAATCGTGCCGGTGCGATAGGGCACTTTCAGATTCACGGTTGTGCGGCTGTAGGGTTTGCCGCTGTTACCCCAAAAGCTGTTGAAGATGCCTTGAGCGGCTGAAATATCAGCAGCGGAGGTCATTGCAATCGCGGCAATGAGGGCTCCAAAGCTCAAACTCTTTAGTTTCCTGTTTATGAATTTCATCACGTCCTGTTCCTCGTCATACTCGTATAAAGCCATGCCCTTCGATGAAGGGCTGAAATGTCCAGAAGCACGAGATGCACTTGGCGCATCTGGTGGTCCGGAGGTGTTTGAGTGGATGGTCGCTTTAGGTATTTTGAGGAAGTCTCAGATGCGCAACCGGCCAGTGCGGGCAAATATACCGGCGCCGGCGGGTAAGGCTTGGGACAATGATCGATTTGTCAGGCGCAGGAATGCCGTACCAATCTCAGCTGCAGGGAAAAGCTGAATATCGACCAAAAAACCGTTGTGCGGTTTTGACCTGGTCACCACGGATTTATCCCGGAGGCGGCCTGTGGATCTCAGGACCAGTGACTTGCCGCATGCCCAGCACGATTCATGGGAATGTTCGAGTGCATGTAAGCAGGCTGGTTTTTTCTGCGGGCCTGTCTGCGCTGTGATGTACCATGAGGGGTTTGCATCAGGAAATGCACTATGAGCATTTGCGCCTTGCTGCCTGTCACTGGCATGGGCGGCGCCGCCGAACATGAGGCCCAGCCCAAGCAGCAAAAGCATTCCCAGAATTCGATGGATTGTAACGCTGGCCACGGATATATCCCCAGTCTAGAATTCCTGGAATCTTACATGGAGAGTCTTGGCGAGATAAGCAAAAAACGGGTTAATGCAGATCACATATACTTGAACCCCCGCACATGGCCCGCACATGGCAATGAGCCCAAAGGCCAATCTGGAGAAGCAAAGTGTCTGACGCCTCCTTACCTCCCGAAATCACGTTCGATGAGTTCCTCAAAGTGGATATTCGTGTTGGCGCGATCGTGCGCGCGGAGCCCTTTCCCGAAGCGCGCAAACCGTCGATTAAACTCTGGATCGATTTCGGCGCCGGCATTGGCGAGAAGAAAAGTTCCGCCCAGATTGCCGTTCATTACACGCCTGAAGAGCTCATTGGACGGCAGGTGGCGGCGGTGGTCAATTTTCCACCGCGTCAGATTGGGCCGATGATGTCGGAGGTGCTCACCCTCGGCTTTCCCGATGAGAACGGGGAAGTGGTTCTGTTTGCGCCTGATCTCAAAGTGCCCATCGGCGCGCGGTTGTTCTGATGAAAACAGTCATTACCGGAGGCGCCGGTTTTCTGGGGTGCAAACTGAGCGAGGCGCTGCTTGCAAAAGACGCGTCATTGGAACTCATCTGCATTGATCAGGCAGAGCCGGCCAAACCGGTTTCCGGCGTCACCTATGTGCAAGGGGATATTTGCGAACCCGGCGCGTTTGACCAGCTGATAGCGGACGACACAACAAGCATTTTTCATCTGGCGGCGATTGTCTCGGCGCATGCCGAGGCCGATTTCGATCTGGGACTCAAGGTCAATCTCGACGCAACGCGCGCCTTGCTTGAGCGCTGCCGCTCTCTTGATGCGCCGCCCCGCTTCATCTTCGCAAGTTCGGTTGCGGCCTTCGGCGTGGCGCCGCCCATTGTCGACGATGATACACCGGTGCGGCCGCTCAATTCCTATGGCGTCGAAAAGGTGATCGGCGAATATCTGGTGGGCGAATATGCCCGGCGTGGATTCGTTGACGGGCGCTGCTTCCGCCTGCCGACCATCGTCATCCGCCCTGGCGCGCCCAACAAGGCTGCGTCGTCTTTTGCCAGTTCGATTTTGCGCGAGCCGTTGCAGGGTCTTAAAACGATATGTCCGGTGGCTGAGGAATTGCCCATCTGGATACAATCGCCGCGCGCGGTCATCGCCAATCTCATTCACGGGCACGATTTGCCGGCGGATGCCTTTGAGGATGGTCTGAGGGTGCTGAACCTGCCCGGCATCACGGTCACGGTCGCACAGATGATAGCGGGGCTGGAGCGGGCCGGTGGCGATGTGAACCTTGTTTCGTGGCGGCGCGACGCGGCCATAGAGGCCATTGTCGGGTCCTGGCCCGAGGGTATGAAAACCCCGCGCGCGCAAGGGCTCGGATTTGTAAGTGACGATAATATAGACGCCATCATCTCGGTGTTTCTTGAAGATGAACTTGGACAGTGCGACTAAGCAGCAAATGGATAGGGCAAGATTATGAGTGAGGGAAAAATCGCGTTTGTGACAGGCGCGGGCAGCGGCATTGGCCGGGCGACGGCAGTGCTGTTGCAGAAAAACGGGTATTGTGTGGCGTTGACCGGACGGCGGCTTGAGGCGCTGGAGGAAACGGCAGCACTGGCGTCCGGTGCGGGCGGCAAGATGCTGCCGGTATCCATGGACGTTGCAGACCCTGACAGCGTAGCGGCGGCCTTCGCAAAAACGTTAGATGAATTCGGCCGTCTCGATCTGCTGTTCAACAATGCCGGTATCGGCGCGCCTGCCATACCCATGGAGGATCTGACGCCAAAGCAGTGGCAGGACGTGGTCAATACGAACCTGAACGGCTCATTCTATTGCGCGCAGCAAGCGATTGCGATCATGAAGGCGCAAAGTCCCAAAGGCGGGCGTATCATCAACAATGGGTCAATTTCGGCGCATGCGCCGCGTCCATTCTCCGTGCCCTATACCGCCACCAAGCATGCCATCACCGGCCTGACCAAGACCATCGCGCTTGATGGCCGCAAGGATGACATCGCATGCGGGCAGATCGACATCGGAAATGCACGCACCGAGATGACGGAGAGAATGACCAAGGGCGTGCCCCAGGCGGATGGCTCAACTATGATCGAGCCGGTTATGCCCGTCGATCAGGTGGCGGGCGCGGTGCTTTATATGGACAGCCAGCCATTGGAAGCCAATGTGCTGTTCATGACCATCATGGCGACGAAAATGCCATTTGTCGGACGCGGGTAGAGGAGACGAGCGGGCGGAATGATGGCTATTTATGAGTTCATGACCTAAACCGGGACGCGGATAATAGCCTGAAGGCCGCCCATTTTGCTTTTCTTGAGTGTAATATCGCCGCCGTGGCTGCGCACGATATCGCGCGCAATGGAAAGCCCCAGCCCCGTATTGATCCCGCTGTCCTGTCCGCGGGCGTCGTCCAGCCGGTAGAAGGGGCGGAACACTTCTTCGCGCTGCTTTTCAGGGATGCCGGGGCCATCATCGTCGACGCGCAAGGTCAGCCAGTTTTTGGTCTTTGC
The DNA here is from genome assembly GCA_964402825.1 of uncultured Hyphomicrobiaceae bacterium. Classification (GTDB taxonomy): domain Bacteria; phylum Pseudomonadota; class Alphaproteobacteria; order Rhizobiales; family Methyloligellaceae; genus UBA2767. Next base: position 1,953 of record CAYOEI010000012.1, on the reverse strand, counting down.
GACCTCGATCGTGATATGTTCGGCAAAACGCGCAGCATTCGAAACGACATTCATGACCGCGCGTTTGAAGGCATGGCGCCGTAACGGGACAACGACCGGGTCGCCAGGCAATTTAAGAGTGATCCCGGTATGATCGCGGCCCGATTGTTTCCGCACTTCCTGCAATAGCCTGCGGATGTTGACCTGTGAGCTTTCCTCGCTCGAGTCGCCTTTGGCGAAGCCCATATAGTCTTCCAGCATCGCCTGCATCTCATCGACATCGGCGGTCATTTCCTGCGCTTCTTTTGAGTCGCTGAACATTGCCAGTTGCAGTTTGAAACGGGTGAGGATGGTGCGCAGATCGTGGCTGACCCCGGCCAGCATCGTGGTGCGCTGTTCCATTTGCCGCTCGATGCGATTGCGCATTTCCATGAAGGAGATGGCTGCCTGGCGTACCTCGCGCGCACCTCGGGGCCGGAAATCTTCAGGCTCCGACTGGCCCTTGCCGAAGCGTTCGGCCGCTTGCGCCAGACGCAGGATTGGCTTGATCTGGTTACGCAGGAACAGGATTGCGATTGTGAGCAGGAACAGAGACGTACCCACCATCCACAGCAGGAAGATATGTGTATTGGAGGCATAGGTCTGGCTGCGGCGCGCCAATATGCGGAACACCGCATCTTTCAGCTGTATGCGGATCTCAACCAGGTGGGATTTCCCGACCGTATCAATCCAGAAGGGTTTTCCAACCTGTTTGCGGATTTTTTCGCTCAAGGTGCGGTCGAGCAGATCAAAGAACGGCTTTGGACGGGCAACCGGCAAATCCTCAAGCGGGAGAATCTGCACCGAGAGGTTGAGATCATCCCGGGCCATCTTGATCAACCGCTCATAATTGTCATCGTGAGGGTAGGCTTCATAAACGCTCAACAGCATCGAAATTTCACGCGTTGTGGCGTCCGACAGGCGGCGGGTCACGGTCTCCCAGTGGCGTTCCATGAAGACGAAGGCGACAACGGACTGCAGCAGCACCACCGGCGCAATGATGATGATCAGCGCCCGCGCATAAAGGCCCTTCGGGAGAACATTGGCCAGCATACCCAGCAAGCGCCATTTCAGGGACGTGCCTTTGGTTCTGTGCGTTGAGCGATTTAAGAGTGAGACCATTATTCCGCGTGCAGGATGTAACCTTTGCCCCTAACGGTCTGAAGATAGACCGGATTGCCGGGGTCTGCCTCTATTTTACGCCGTAAACGATTAATCTGCACGTCGACAGCGCGCTCGGACCCTTCAGTGCCCTGTTTTGCCAGGTCCATCCTGGAAATGGGCGTGCCGGGCCGTTCGGCGAAATGGCGCAACAGGTCACGCTCGCGTTCCGTCAGCCGGACGCTCTCGCCCAGCCGCTTCAGCTCGCCGCGTCCGATATGGAAGGTGAATTCTCCCATGCGGATGGAGTCTTGCGCGCCAAGAGTGCGCTTTCGCCGGCTCAGGATATTGCGCAGCCTGAGCAGCAGCTCGCGCGGCTCGAATGGCTTGGCGAGATAATCGTCCACGCCAATCTCCAACCCCTTGGTGCGGTAATCGGGCTCCGCTCGCGCGGTGAGCATCAGGATTGGAATGTCGTGGTCCACGAGCAGAGCCTCAGCCAGCTCGAAGCCGGACTCGCCCGGCATCATGACATCGAGAACCAGCAGATCGAAGGACAGTCCGCGCATATTGGCGCGTGCGGAGGCGGCGTTAACGGCGGTTGTGACGCGGAAATTGTTCTCCTGGAGAAAGCGGGCCAGGAGATCGCGGATGCGCTGGTCGTCGTCAACCACCAGTATGTGCGGTACGTTATCGGCCAGGGTCATGGTGCTCATCGCGCGAGCCCGCGCAGTTGTGACGGCTTCGCGCTTCCGCTTCGCGGGGCTTCGCCTGTTTCCAGCAATTGCGTCACATGCTCACGGTCTGCCTCGCGGATCATCTGACGCAGGAAGG
>CAYOEI010000011.1:0-2991 GCA_964402825.1 uncultured Hyphomicrobiaceae bacterium | reverse complement strand
TCACCTATCAGGGCGACGCCTTTGGACGGCGCGCCATTCCACTTGCTGAATCCCTCGGATCTCAAATTATCGAATCATGCGATGTGGAAGATATCGCAAGCGTCGATAACCTCTTCAAGGTCATTGGAGATAAATGGGGTTCGCTGGATTTTGTGGTGCACGCACTGGCTTTTTCAGACCGTAAGGAGTTGAACGGCCGTTATGTGGACACCAGCCGCGACAATTTCATACAGACCATGGTGATCTCCTGTTTCTCCTTCACCGAGATTGCCAAGCGCGCGGCGGAGTTGATGAATGATGGCGGCTCCATGCTCACCTTGAGTTTTGGCGGCGCATCGCGCGTCGTGCCTTGCTATAATGTGATGGGCGTGGCCAAGGCCGCACTGGAATCCAGCGTGCGCTACCTCGCGGTGGATTTAGGAGCTCAAGGCATCCGCGTTAATGCGCTCTCCCCAGGACCCATGCGGACCCTTGCCGGCGCGGCGATTGCCGACGCCCGCTCGATCTTCAATTTTCAAAAGGCGCACTCACCGCTCAAGCGCACTCCGCATCTGGACGAAGTTGGCGGTTCGGCGCTTTATCTGCTCTCTGATCTGTCGGGTGCGGTTACCGGCGAAGTGCATTATGCCGATTGCGGCTACAATATCATCTCAACACCTGAGCTTGAAGCTCTCAAGGTCTATGAGGGAGTGGCACATCCACGCAGTCCATCAGAAGCGGCCGAGTAACTCTAACGATTGCAAGTGGCGCGAGAGCGCCGCTGGCATCAAGCGGCGCTCATACACGAAAAGCGTATCGGCATGATTGGACTTTTCGATTCAGGCGTAGGCGGCCTCACCATTTTCCGTGCACTCGTCCGCCGTTTTCCCGAGTTGGAATTCGTCTATCTCGGCGATCACGCCAATGCGCCTTATGGCAATCGGGATTCGCGCGAAATTGTCGATCTGACGCGCAAGGGCGTAGAGCAACTCTACTCTCGCGGATGTAAACTGGTGGTGCTGGCGTGCAATACGGCCAGCGCTGTCGCCTGCCGGACGTTGCAGCAGGACTGGCTGCCCGCATCCGGTCATGATGGTCACAACATTTTAGGCGTCATCGCGCCGGTTGTGGAAGTGGCGACGCAAACGCCCTGGGCGATGACCTCTCCCCAATATCCCCAGAAATACAACACCGAGACCATCGCGGTTTTCGGGACGACCCGAACCGTTTCAAGCGGTGTCTACTCAGAGGAAATCCGCAAGCGCTGCCCGAAAGTTACCGTATATGAGCAGGCCTGCCCCGACCTTGCCGGTGCAATCGAGATGGGCGCGGACGCGGCGGACCTCGATGTCATGGTGAAGAAATATGTCAGCCAGCTTCTGGAGCGGGCAGGCGGGCAGGCGCCCGAAAGGACCATTCTCGGCTGCACCCATTTCCCGCTCATTGAGGAAATGTTCGTCACCCATCTGCCATCCACGACCCGCATTTTGAGCCAGCCCGAAGTTGTGGCTGACTCTCTGGAAGATTATCTGACGCGCCATCAGAGCTACCAGACGCCAAAACACGCGCAGTTCGAACTAAAATTGCTCACCACGGGCAACCCTGACAATGTGTCACTATCGCTGGAACTTTTCTGGCCACAGGCGAGATGTTTCGAGGCTCTGGTAACTAAAAATTAGCCAAGTTCCGCCGTTTACGCCGGTTTAATCCCTTTCTGATATCTCACTACGCATGATCTCGGCACTCAATAGCGCAGCTTCAGGCCTGCACGCGGCCAGCCTGAAATTCGAGAATGCCGCGAGCGGCATTGTCCGCGGCGGCACACAAACCGCTGGAGACGACTCTGATATTGTCGATGGTCTGGTATCGCTGAAAGAAGCCGAGATACAATTCAAAGCCTCCGCAAAAGTGTTCAGCGCGATCGCGCGAACCGAAGGGCGGCTGCTCGATATTCTCGCTTAAAAATCATCCCGGCAGGATCACCGCTTTGCCCGTGGTCTGTGTATCAAACAACCTGTACGCCTCTTCCGCTTCATCAAGGTTGAATGTGTGCGTAAAGAGTTTGTCGACGGGAAGATTGCGTTCAGCCACATAGAGCGCGCATTCACGCTGTCCCGCGGCGCTAAAAGTCCAGGACCCAAGCATGGTCAGTTGTTTCTTGATGATGTCATCCGTTACATCATAGCTCGCTTGCCTTGCGCCCATGCCGACAAAGCACACCGTGCCCCAGGTGCGCGCCGATTGCACACATGAAACGGACGCTTCGGGTATGCCGGTACATTCCAGAGTGTAGTCCGCCCCGCCGCCCGTCAGATCCCTGATTGCGGCAACAGGGTCGGCTTTAGCGGAGTTGATGACGGCATCAGCACCAAACTCTCTTGCGCGCTCCAGCCGCTCATCAACAATATCCACGGCGATGACGCGTGCGCCCATGGTTGCGGCCAGCATGGTGGCGCTCAGGCCCACAGGCCCCTGACCGAAAACGGCCAGCGTTACGCCACCCTGCATCGCCATGCGTTTGATCGCGCCATATGCCGTACCTGTTCCGCATGAGATGGCGGCGCCGGTGGTGAATGTCAGATTATCAGACAATGAGATAAGCGTTCTGGCCGGCACCTTCATATAGCGCGCATGGGCGCCATGGCCATTACGGCCATAGACAACCGACCCCTCATCACAGAGCTGGGTCCAGCCGGACAAGCAGTTTGAGCAGGTCCGGCAACCGTCATAGTGATGCACCATGACACGTGCCCCTGTGCGTGCAAGCCGCTCAGGCACCGCCTTGCCGCGCTCAAGCACCACGCCGCTAGGCTCGTGCCCGGCAATATATTTTCCCACGAGATCACCATCGGAGCGGTAGACGTGAAGATCACTCCCGCACATGCCGGACGCCTTGATCTCGATGACGACATCATCCTCACTCGGTGAGGGGTCGGGAAAATCACGCAACTCCAGCTTTCGATTGCCAGTGAACACCACGCCCTTCATGGATGTACCCTTTTCTTCTCATCT
>CAYOEI010000010.1:0-2774 GCA_964402825.1 uncultured Hyphomicrobiaceae bacterium | reverse complement strand
GTTCCCGCCAAGGGCCTTGACAATGAGATTCCAGCGCCGAGCCACAGGAATCGTAAGCGCAACCAGCAGGATGATCGCCAAGATTAGAGTTGGTGTACGAACGGCAGAAATGCGCTGAAACAGTTCGCCCCACTCTACGTTGTGAAGCAGCCAGCCCAGCAGGCCAAAAGTGATGGCCAATTTCGCCAGAACCACCAACCACACTTGCACGCGACTATTCAATTGCCTGCCCCCAACCAAATTCAAAGTTTAACTGGTCAACGCTGAGCTTTGTATCAGCCAAACCGACCTGCAGCGCGAATCAGATCATTTTCAGTTTGCGAAACGCGAAAACTACCATCTGCAAAAGCAGCAGACCATGCCGGAAACGTGAAATCTGTGTCTCGCCATAGGCCCGCGCCTGGTAACGCACAGGCACTTCCACGATCTTGAGGTTGAGCTTTGCTGCTCCAAACAGCAGGTCAAAATCGCCAAACGGATCGAAATCACCGAAATAGGCACGTCCCGCTTTCAGCCGTTCATAATTGTCGCGGGTCAGCACCTTTGTGCCGCAAAGAGTATCGGAAAATCGCTGATTGAGCAGATAGGAAAATACCCGCGCAAAGGTATGATTGGCCAGGTAGTTGAGAAACCGCATGGCGTCTTTCTCGAGCGGATAAACAAGGCGCGTTCCATTTACAAATTCGCCGGCACCGCTTGAGAGCGCCTCGTAGAATTTTACCAAATCCTCAGGCGGGACCGTCAGGTCTCCATCGAGGATCATCAGGATGTCGCCCTTGGCGGCATCGAACGCCGTCCACACCGCGTCAGCCTTGCCCTTGCCCGGCTGCTGCAAAGCGACGATATCTCGATCTGGATGGGCCTTTTTTTGGCGGAGGATCTCATCCCATGTGCCGTCCTGAGAGTTCCCTTCGACAAAAATGATTTCAGTCTTGGCTCCGAAATCGGGAAGCCGGCGAAGAGCGGGTTCGACATTTCCCTCCTCGTTGCGTGTCGGAATGACGACGCTGACAGATGGCTTGCTCGCACGGTCAACCTCCATGCTGCGGGCCACGGTATATGTTCTCAGGCACAGGCTGCGGATTATCGGCAGGGGTGCGATAAACCGGTTCAAAAGTGACCCAAACCCTAAAAGACGCTTGGGAAGGAGCTGGCGGTACTCTTTTTTGACCGTCTGATAGCCAGACAGGCTCGGGAACATCTCGATGTCACGCTGGGACAGCCAATTATAATTGGCGTTGATTTTTTTTCGCATACCGAGCGCTTCTGCAAGACGTAGTACCGGTTCCCAGAGATGGGAGTAGTGAGAGACCACCAGCCGCGTATCAGGGTGGCAAAGCCCATTCACTCGCTTCAGTGTTTCGATGATGTCATCGAGATAGCCGACGGTGTCGGATAGAACGATGGTATCGTATGGCCCGTGTTCACGAAGAGAGGTCACAAAGTTAGGGTCTTCGATATCGCCTATGAAAAATGAAAGATGCGGATACTGAAGCTTCGCCTGATCAACCATGGCTGCGCTGAAATCCACACCGATGCCCACGGACGGACTAAGTTGATCAAGCAGCCATCCCGTTGCGCTGCCGAGTTCAAGAACACGTGTTTGTTCGGGGATGAGAAAGCGCAAATACTTTACGTCACACTCATGAAAATAGCTGTTTCGCTTAATCCATTTGTTCCAGTCCGGTGAAAGCCGCTCGATCGCATTGTGATAGGCGATCTTCCGCTTCGACCAGGATCTGGTGACGGGAGATGATTGGTCCGCATCATGCTTTGGCCGAGGCAACTCTTCAGCGTTACTCATTTAATTTCCTGGTCTGCGTCATATGGATTGCTACCGGCAGGGTATTCACATGCCGTCAGGCTGACCTTGCAACTATATTTATTGAACCGCCATCAGGAACGAGTGATCTCAGATGGGCTGGATCACTTCCCAGGGGCTTGCCAGTTGCTTCATCGCTCAGTCGATATCCAGCACTAACGAGTATGTCCAACAGTTGTTCCAGGCTGTTGCCTCGTTCTTCAAGCGTATAGGGCTGCAATTCCATCACGATCAAGGGTTTCTGATGCTTCAAAAAAGTGCTGCCGCCGCGCAACACTTCGGGCTCGTAGCCGTCGACGTCCAGCTTCACCAATTTGACCGCCTCAATATTTTTGGCTTTGAGATAGTCATCCAGCATTACCGTTATTGCACCTTGGGTAGACATCGCCTTGCCACCATGTTTGTCATGATCCTGCTGATCCCGGGCAAGGGGCCAACTCGAATACAGCTCTGGCTCAAGTGACGATTTTGATGTGCCGACGAGCATGACTTGATCGGCTATGATTTGCGGTGAGAGATCCGGGTTAAGCGCGACATTCGCGAGTAATTTATTATACGCAAAGCGGGTTGGCTCCAGGGCGAAGACACGTCCATGGGGCCCGACAAGTTTGCCCAGATGTAATGTATGCGCACCTATATTCGCGCCAATATCGATCACCGTGTCGCCTGGCTCAACAAAACCGGCAATCGCTTTCACGGTGCGGGGCTCGAACTTGCCAGTTAGATATATGGCGAAATCGATTCCTTCGCGCAAATCCAACGCCCAGTTGATTCCATCTCGCCGCACCTGTGTTTCGGGACCTAACCCCAGAAGGCGCCGGAACCATAAAATCGGTAACTGCACCGAGCGGGCCAGCGCCAGCTTTTGTTTTGTCTTCAACATCATGGCGGTCTCTAAAATATGCTGATGGATTTGGCCGATATAACCCGACATCCCCCAGATGGGTTTAAG
>CAYOEI010000009.1:0-3161 GCA_964402825.1 uncultured Hyphomicrobiaceae bacterium | reverse complement strand
GCGTCACTGGATTTCCGCTTCCGCAACCGGGAAGTAGGCGAAGAAATGATTGCCTGGGTGCAGGGCCTGAAATCCAGTGATCCCGATGTCACGTTCAAAGTCGATGGTGGCCTCAGCCGCCCTCCGTTCGAGAAGTCGCCGGCCATTGAGGAACTGTACCAGCATGCCATGGGCCTCGCGCAGGAGATCGGGTTTGAACTCGTCGATAGCTTCACCGGCGGCGGCAGTGATGGAAGTTTTCTGGCCGAATCATTACCGGTGCTGGACGGGCTGGGAGTGGACGGTGAAGGCGCACATACCCTGCATGAGCATCTCCTGATCTCTTCGCTCGTGCCGCGGATGACGCTGATGCGGCGCTTGTTTGATACGCTTCAGTAGGCTTTGGCCCAGGAATTCAGTGCTTTAATCCCCCTTGAAACTGCCGGCTACTGGTGCATCAGCGCGGTGCAGATATGCTGTTCGCGGCGCAATTCATTAGACCTGCGGTTTACAGCGGTTGGCACGATTTGAGACTGCTTCAGCTCAGCAGAACGTTTCCATCTTTCCTGCCAGATCGCGGTGACGTGGTTGACAAGGGCACGCAGTGTGAATTCTTCAAGGGTCTTGCCATGCTTCATCTCGATGGCGGGCACTTCGATGATTGTGGTTGCTTCTGACATTTTCTTTCTCCTTGCGGTTTGCAGGGGAGGGCGGGTTTTGGGCGCCTTTTCCGTCTCTGCAATGTTTGGAGTTCCGTCCTTGGAACTGCATGCAGGATCGCGGATGACCGTCACAGCAGCGTCAGGTGCGGCGGCGAAACCGCGTGAAAAAACCGTCAAATCCCGTGAAAGTGATCATCAGGGCCATTTTCGCTATGATAGTGAGAGTTGGAGAAGGTTCGGGGGGGCTATGCCTCATTGGGAGTGGACTTGATGGGCGCTACCGGAAAGCTGCGGTTGAGGCTGTTTGGCCGGTTCGCGGTTACCGCTGGTGATGACAAGCCGGTTGCGGTTACCGGGAAAAAGAACCAAGCCCTGCTTGCATATCTCGCCGCAAACGCGGACCGGGCCCAGCCGCGTGAGAGGCTTGCCGGGCTGCTGTGGGGCGACCGGTTCGATGATCAGGCCCGTCAGAGCTTGCGTCAGGCGATCTCAAAACTCCGTAAGGATCTTGGCGGCGCGGAAGAAGAGCTGCTGCTGATCGATGGCGATGACATTACGCTGAACGGCGATGCGATTGCCGTCGATGTACAGAAATTCGAAAAGCTGGCTGCGATGGAAGCCCCTGACGCGCTTGAGGAAGCGGCAACGCTCTATGGCGGCGCATTCCTCGATGGATTCAGTATAAAGGAAGAGGGGTTTGAAGACTGGATCAGCGCCCAGCGCACCCGATACGCGGACCTTGCTGCTGATGTGCTGTCCAGGCATTGCTTGGTGCAGGAGGCGGCGGGTCAGATCAGCGAGGCTATCGCCACTGCCAAGAAATTGGTTCACTTCGACCCGCTGCGCGAACAGGCTCACCGCGATTTGATGCGCTTGTTTGCCGGCAATGGGCAGCGTTCGCAGGCTTTGCAGCAATACAAGCACTGCGCCGGCATACTGCAGAAGGAACTGGGGGTTGAGCCTGAGCCAGCGACGAAACAGCTTTATGAGGATATCCGCGGCAATGAAACTGACGGGCCGATAACCTCGAAAAATGTAACTAGGGCAAAAGCAGACGCGAACTCAGCGCCGCCAATCCCGCATTCGCCGTCGATAGCCGTTCTTCCGTTCGCAAATCTCAGCGGCGATCCGGATCAGGAATATTTTGCGGACGGTATCTCAGAAGACTTGATTACGGCGCTGTCCAACGTTCGCTCCTTCTTCGTAATTGATCGGAGTTCATCCTTCACCTTTAAAGGAGCGCCAGAAAGTGTGACGGATATCGGGCGGCGTCTCGGCGTCCGCTATGTCCTGGAAGGCAGTGTCCGCAAGGCCAAGGACAGGGTGCGCGTTTCAGCGCAATTGGTCGAAGCGGCATCGGGCAATCACGTTTGGGCGGACCGGTTGGACGGTGAACTGCACGATGTATTTGACCTCCAGGATAAAATAGTGGCGAGCGTGGTTGGCGCACTTGAACCTCAGTTGCTGAGAGTTGAGGTGGAGCGTATCCGTCAGCAGCGGCCGGAGAACTTCGATGCCTATGACCTGACGCTGTGCGGGCTTGCACGCATGAACAAGTTGAGCCCGGAAGATACCGCAGCGGCCCTTGATTATTTTCAACGAGCGATAGACGCTGATCCTAACTATGCGCGTGCCTATTGCTGTGCCTCCTGGTGTTACCGCCGGCAAGTCCAGCTAAAGGGCATGATCCTGTCGGAGAAGGAAAAGGCTGAGGCACTGCGTTTGGCCAAGGCGGCATTGCAGGCCGACAACACTGATCCATATGTGTTGTGGCAAGTTGGTATGACGGTAGCCCACATCGAGCAAGATATCGATGCCGCCCAATCCTTGATCGATCGTTCTCTTACCGCCAACCCGAACTCCAACAGGGCATGGCTCTCAAGCGCCACTGTTCGCAACAGCATTGGCGACCCTGATACTGCGATCGAACACACAGAGCGTGCAATGCAGTTAAGTCCGCTGGACACAGCAGTTTGGGTCGCCTTTGGATTGTTTGCGAATGCCTATATACAACTCACAAATTATCAGGAAGCGGCCATTTGGGCGCGACGCTCTGTTCAACTGCACCGGGACAATCTACCGGCGCATCTCTCCCTTATCATCAGTCTGGCCCTGACTGGCCAGCAGCAAGAGGCGGAGATGGCTTTGGCGGAACTTCACAGGATGGAACCGGACCTCACGATCGCGAGCGTTCAGCAGCGCTTCTGCATGGACCGTTACCAGAACCTCCAGAGCTTCATCGAGGGCCTTAGCAAGGCTGGCCTTCCCGCCTAGGCAGAAAGGCTTCACCCAGGCTTGGCCATCCCCCGTTAGAAAACCGCTACGAACACTAACTTGTCGAGTAGCAGGGCGGCGAAAATCAGAAACAAGTAAAGAATAGAATAGAGGAACATCGGCCTTGCCGCCTTGACCGCGGGGTCCTTCCAGACCCTCCAGGCGTGGACTGCAAAAACGCCGCCAAGGGCAAGAGCTGTTACACCGTAGAGCAGACCGGACATGCCGATGACAACAGGGGACAGG
>CAYOEI010000008.1:0-5505 GCA_964402825.1 uncultured Hyphomicrobiaceae bacterium | reverse complement strand
TGCGAACATGAGGGTTGGGCAAGGCGGCCGCCATCTGGGCGGCCTGCCGGCGTGTCAGTTTGGCGGCGCTGGCATGAAAATGATACCGGGCGGCGGCTTGCGCGCCGAAGACGCCAGGACCCCATTCGGCAATATTGAGGTAGATTTCGAGCATGCGCCGCTTCGGCCAGATCGCGCTCGCAATGTAGGCCAGCGGAATTTCGATCCCCTTGCGGATGTAGCTTCGGCTTTGCCACAGAAACAGATTTTTGACTGTCTGCATGGGAATAGTGCTGGCGCCGCGCGGGCCTTTACCGGTTTTCTCCGCGCGCTCCAGCGCATCTTCCACCTCGCCCCAGTCAACGCCCCGGTGACTGCAAAACCGCGCGTCTTCAGAAGTGACGACGGCGCTGACGAGATAAGGTGAGATCTTCTCCAGCGGCACCCAGCGATGTTTGAGGGTGCGGCCCGCAAGGGCGTTGGCCGCCATGAGGGAGGAGTAAGGCGGGTTCACGAACCGGTAGAGCAGGATCACCGCAAATACAGCAACCAGGGCCGCAACGATAATCTTGCCCAGGAATTTTAGAATCGCATGGCGCCGGGCTGACATGTGCGCTCTTGTAGCGTTCAGACCTTGCCTCAGCAACGGCCATGACTTTTATGAGTTCATGACCTAGTTTTGAGACATGACGTTTGCTGATAGAATCACCAGCACCGCCAGATGCGTGGAAAAACGCATTGGCGACTATCTGACTGGCGCGCGTGGTCCTGTTGCGCCGCCCGAGCGGCTGGCGCAGGCCATGCGCTATGCGGCTCTTGGCGGCGGTAAGAGGTTGCGCCCGGCCCTGCTGATAGAGAGTGCCGCGCTGTTTGGCGTAAAGGTGGAAAATGCGCTGGACGCGGCCGCCGCGCTCGAATGCGTTCATTGTTACTCTCTCGTTCATGACGATCTGCCGGCCATGGATGATGATGCGCTGCGGCGCGGTCAGCCCTCGGTGCATCTGGCCTTTAACGAGGCCACGGCAATTCTCGCGGGCGATGGCCTTCTCACGCTTGCTTTCGAAATTCTGGCGACGCCGCAAACCCATGGCGATCCGGCAGTGCGCGGTGAGCTTATCCTGGGCCTTGCGCGCGCCGCCGGGTGGGCCGGTATGGCGGGGGGGCAATCGCTCGATCTGGAAGCCGAGGGCAAAACCTTACGAGTGGAAGAAATCTGCCGCCTGCAAGCACTCAAAACCGGAGCGCTTATTCAGTACGCTTGTGTGGCGGGCGCAATTCTTGGCCGCGCCGATGGCGGTGACTGGAGTGCGCTGGAGGTTTATGGCCGTGCTCTGGGCCAGGCCTTTCAACTCGCCGATGATCTGCTTGATATCTCGGGCGATGCCGGCAAGCTCGGCAAGGAGACCGGCAAGGACGGCGCGGCGGGCAAGGCGACGCTTGTCTCGGCGCTGGGGCTGGATCAGGCGAGAGATGAGCTTGTGCGGCTGGAGAGCGAGGCCATCGCTTCACTGGAGCGTTTCGGTAGTCGCGCTGAATTTTTGAGAGAAGCAGCGCGTTTTGTCAGCCGCCGCGAGCATTGATGTCTTTATTCGCATCGCTGCCTTTGCCAAAGCGTTGCTCGATATAGTCAGCCACGAGCGTCTTGAACTCATCGGCGATATTTGCACCACGCAGGGTCATCGCTTTTTTGCCGTCAATAAAAACCGGCGCCGCCGGCTGCTCTCCGGTACCGGGCAGGGAGATGCCGATATCGGCATGTTTGCTCTCTCCGGGGCCGTTCACGATGCAGCCCATCACCGCCACATTCAGCGCCTCCACGCCCGGGTAACGCTTGCGCCATTCGGGCATGGAGGTACGCAAATGCGTCTCAATGTCCTGCGCCAGTTGCTGAAATACCGTGCTGGTGGTGCGCCCGCATCCAGGGCAAGCGGCCACTTCTGGCGCGAATGTTCTCAAGCCCAGCGCCTGCAAGATGTCCTGCGCCACGCGCACTTCCAATGTGCGATCACCGCCTGGTTCAGGGGTCAGCGACACGCGGATCGTGTCGCCGATGCCCTGTTGCAGCAAAATGCCGAGCGCCGCCGATGACGACACGATGCCTTTTGAACCCATGCCGGCTTCGGTGAGCCCGAGATGCAGCGCATAGGGGCTGCGCTCCGCCAGCGCGCCATACACGCTGATCAAATCGGGCACGGCGCTCACCTTGGCGGAGAGGATGATTTTATCCGCTCCCAGCCCCAGCTCTTCGGCCCGCCCTGCGCTCAACAGGGCGGATTGCACCATCGCCTCGTGCAGCACGGCCCGCGCGTCTATGGGCTGTGGGGATTTAGCGTTCTCATCCATCAGGTGGGTGAGCAGTTCCTGGTCGAGCGATCCCCAGTTCACGCCGATGCGCACCGGCTTGGCGTATTTAAGCGCGGTCTCGATGATGGCGGAGAATTGCGGGTCGCGCTTGTTCTTGAAGCCGACATTGCCCGGATTAATGCGGTATTTGGCGAGCGCCTGCGCGCAGGCCGGATGGTCGGCAAGCAGCTTGTGGCCGATATAGTGAAAATCCCCCACCAGCGGCACATCAATGTTTTGCGCCAGCAGAGCATCGCGGATATGCGGTACGGCCGCCGCAGCCTCATTGCGGTCCACCGTGATGCGCACAAGTTCCGATCCGGCTTCGGTGAGCGCCGCTACTTGGCGCGTGGTGGCTTTCACGTCGGCGGTGTCGGTATTGGTCATGGATTGCACGACGATCGGCGTAAGGCCGCCAACGGTGACGCCGCCAACCAGGACCGGCGTGGTTTTACGCCGTTTTATGTGAGGAATACTCATGGCTCTAAATAGATCATTTCGATGCGCTTTGACCAGCAGGCGTTAGTCCGTACCACCAAACACACCGCGCAAAAGCGACAGCGCGAACATAAGCGCCAGCACCATGACGATTGTCGGCCCCGCAGGCGTGTCCAGCCACAGAGATGCTGCAATACCGCCCACAACCCCTGATGAAGACACAAGGGCTGCTATCAGCGCCATGCGTTCAGGTGTTGAGGAGAACGGCCGCGCGGTTGCTGGAGGGATGACCAGCAGTGAGGCTATGAGTAAAATACCGACGAGTTTCATGGCGAGCGCGACAGTGAAGGCCAGCAGCAGCATGAAGATTGCACTGGTGCGGGCCGCGTTCACGCCTTCCGCGCGGGCCAGCTCTTCATGCACGGAAATGGCGAGCAGGGGCCGCCATATCCATGCCGTTACCCCTAAAATGACCACGCCGCCGCCATAGATCCACATCAGATCGCGCTCGTTGACCGCCAGGATATCGCCGAACAGATAACCCATGAGATCAAAGCGGTTGCCGCCAAGCATGCTGGCGGCAATCAAACCCCCGGCAAGCGCCACATGGGCGAGGATACCAAGGATTGTATCGCTGGGGAGGGTGCTTGAGCGCTGGAGAAGTGTCAGAATTGCCCCCAGGGCAACCGCGACCGCTATCACCCCGATCGTCAGATCGATGGCCAGAAGAAGTCCGACAGCCACGCCCAGCAATCCTGAATGGGCTATGGTCGCGCCGAAATAGGACATGCGGCGCCATACGACGAAGCATCCAAGCGGAGCGGCGGTTACGGCCACGCCGACGCCGGCAATCATGGCTTTGAGCAGAAAATCATCGAGCATGTCGTATCTTCGTCTGAGTGGAATACAAAGCTTTTGAGCCGGGCGGCATCATGCGTCCTAAAACCGCTCTTTCCGCCATATGCCCGGCACATGGTTTTATGCTATTCGTCGGGGCGTAATACGTGAAGAGCGCATATCTTTTCAAGCGCGAATGTACGAAAAAATACAGTTTGAGGATGGTGAACAGGTGAGCACACCCCGTCAAAAACGCTATTGCCTGATAGGCGCCGGCGCGTGCGGTCTCGCGGTGGTGAAGAATTTCGCCGAGCGCGGCATCCCGTTTGATTGCTTTGAGAAAGAGGCCGATGTGGGTGGCATCTGGAATCCTGAAGCCCCAAGCCACATTTATGAGACCATCTGCCTCAATACCTCCAAGTCATTGTCGAAATATGTCGGCTATCCGATGCCGGAGGACTATCCGCAATTTCTGAGCAAGACTCAGGCGATCGACTATGTGCGCTCCTATGCGCGCCACTTTTCGCTGCATGATCACATCACCTTTAATACCGAAGTCAAAAAGGTCGAGAAGAACGGCGACCAATGGAAGGTCACTATCTCGGGCGAAAAGCGCGCACGCGAATATGACGGTGTTGTGGTCTCCAACGGCCATCACTGGGACCCGCGCGTGCCGAAATATCCCGGAAAATTCACCGGAGAATCCCTGCACGCCATTGAAGTGAAGACCCGCGATCAGTTGCAGGACAAACGGCTGCTCATTATCGGCGCGGGCAATACGGGGTGCGATCTTGCAGCCGACGCCGCGTATCTCTCGCGCTCGGTTGAGCACTCCATGCGGCATACCTATTATTTTCTGCCCAAATTCATTTTCGGGCGCCCGATGGACAAATGGCTGGATCGTACCCAGCGCTGGCCGGTGCCGCGCAAGTTCCTGCGCTGGCTATACGGCATGGCGATTTATTTTGCCGTCGGGCCTTATGAGCGCCTCGGATTGCCGAAACCGGATCACAAGATCCTTGAATCGTTCCCCAACTCGGCATCGGCCTATCTCGATCATCTGGCGCATAAACGGATCAAGCCGCGGCGCGATGTTGAGCGCTTTGAGGGCAAAAAGGTCATATTCACCGATGGCGAGGAGGCGGAATTCGATCTGATCGTCTACGCCACCGGTTACCACATCACCTTCCCGTTCATGGACAAGAGTTACATCGCCAATGAGGATGGTTCATCGCCACTGTTCCTCAATTTCTGTCACCGCGAGTTGGACAATCTGTTCGCCTGCGGGCTGCTTCAACCCGCCGATGGGGGGTTCTGGCAGCTGGCCGATTATCAGGCGCAGCTGATCGCCAGCTTCATTGTCGCGCAGGAGCTTGCGCCGGAAAAGGCCGCCTGGTTCCACAAACACAAGGCAACCGCGCGCCCCGACGTCGATCACGGCGTGACATATATCGATTCAGCGCGCCACAAGCTCGAAGTGCAGCATTACCGCTACCGTACGGCGATCAAAAAGCTGTTGAAGAAGTTTGGTCCGGTGACAAGCATGTCATACCCCGCGCCTGAAAGTTCAGATGCCAGGAATGCCAAAGCAGCGCTGAGGGCAGCGGAATAGCGGTGAGAGAAGCCTCCCGCAACTCTTATCTGATACATTCAAGAAGAAGCCTGGCAAGAAGAAGCTTGGCAAGAAGAAGCCTGGTGGAGCCGATCGGGATCGAACCGACGACCTCCACGTTGCGAACTTTGAGGTCGCTTGTTTCCGGGAGTTTCCTGTAGCGCCCTATAGATGCCATAAATGGCGATATTATAGGCCTTATTCTACTAATACGGTTCCCTCTTATTCCTAGACATTCCTCTCGATTGATTGCTATGTGATTGCTGAAAGGAAGATTCGGCATGCAAGCAAAGATC
>CAYOEI010000007.1:0-17824 GCA_964402825.1 uncultured Hyphomicrobiaceae bacterium | reverse complement strand
CACCGGAAACATATCGTGCCAGGCATCATAGAGCGGCGGACGGATGAGATCGTTCATTCCGGCATCGACAATGGTGATGCACTTGTCCGTACGGGTCTTTGTATACAGCACCCGTGTCACGAGTATTCCGGCATTGGCGGCAATCACGCGCCCCGGCTCGAACAGCAATTTGACGTTCAGGTCCTTTGCGGCGGCAAGCACGATGTTCGCATATTCATCGGGATGCGGCGGCACTTCATTGGAGCCGCGATAGGGGACGCCGAGCCCGCCTCCGAAATTAATAAACTCCAGATCGCAGCCATCTTCCTTCAGATGTCCCGCCAGCTCACGCAGCAATGCAAAAGCATCGCGAAACGGCTTCAAGTTCGTAATCTGGCTGCCGATATGCATGTGGATGCCACAGGCATTAATGCCGGGCAGTTTACCAGCGTGCCGGTAAAGGCCGCGCGCGCGCGCGAACGGCACGCCAAACTTGTCCTCGGCCTTGCCGGTGGAAATCTTCTTGTTCGTCCCGGGGTCAATATCGGGATTGACGCGGAATGAAATTCTCGCCACGTAGCCGCCCTGTACCGCCACGTCATTAAGCACGGCAAGCTCGGCCTCCGATTCCACGTTGAATGCGTAGATGCCTTCAGACAGCGCATAGACCATCTCCTCGCGCGTCTTGCCGACACCGGAGAAAACGATTGCTTCAGAAGGCACGCCGGCGGCGAGCGCCCGGCGCAGCTCACCTTGCGACACCACATCCATGCCGGAGCCCAATTTCTGAAGCGTCCTCAGTACGGCGAGATTGGAATTGGCCTTGACCGAATAGCAAATGAGCGCGTCAGCGCCGGCGAATGCTTTCTCGAACACAGCGTAATGCCGGGTCAAAGTCTTGCTGGAATAACAATAAAAGGGAGTGCCAACCTGCGACGCTATTGTGTCCAGGCTCACGCCTTCAGCGTGCAGAACGCCGTTCTGGTAAGCGAAATGATGCATGAGACGCTCGCGGCGAACAGACTACCGGAGCAGTCTGTCAAGGATGAAGGGACGATCGGGCTTGCTGGAATTTACCCCATCTGAAGTCTGGGCATCGGCAACCTTGGCGTGAGGCGGACGCTCGAGCGGACCCTTTCGTCCGCACGCACTCAAGCCGATAGCTGACACAAGAAGTGCCACGAATAGCGATGTCGGTGCGTTGCGCATACGCTGATGCTCCGTGTCGTCATGCCGGTTATCCGGCGCTGTTCCCAGTTTTAGCCCGATCCGGGGCCGCTTTCCAACCGCTTTATCCAGCTTTGCGCCATATTACGTACATTTGATGGCGCGGTCCCTCCATAACTGTTCCTGCTGGCAACCGAATTTTCCACGCTCAGGACACTGAAAATATCCTCGGTGATACCCGCCTCTATCTTTTGCATCTCGTCCAATGGCACTTGCGGCAGCGTGATGCCGGCTTTCTCCGCCAAAGCGACAATTTCACCAGTGACATGATGCGCCTGCCGGAAGGGTATATCGAGGGTGCGTACCAGCCAGTCCGCAAGATCGGTCGCGGTGGAATATCCAGCCCCCGCCGCAGCCGCCATGGCCTTGGCATTGATTTGCATATCATCCACCATGCCTGACATGGCGGCCAGCATCAGCGACAGGGTATCGAGTGCGGTAAATGCCGGAACCTTGTCTTCCTGCATATCTTTCGAATATGCAAGCGGCAGGCCTTTCATGACCATGAACAGCCCCGTGAAAGCGCCAAAAACCACGCCGGTTTTCGCCCGCACCAGTTCAGCCGCATCCGGATTGCGCTTCTGCGGCATAATCGAGGAACCTGTGCTGAACTTGTCCGACAGGGTCACGAACCTGAAACCCGCTGCAGACCAGATCACGATTTCTTCCGACAGACGCGAGAGGTGCATCGCCGTGATGGACGCGGCAGAGAGTGTCTCCAGCACAAAATCCCTGTCCGATACCGCATCGAGTGAATTGGCCGCTGGGCGATCGAACCCCATCGCTTTTGCCGTTTGCTCCCGGTCAATGGGGAACGGCGTCCCGGCCAGCGCCGCGGCGCCCAGCGGACATTCATTCGCCCGCTTGCGGGCATCGGTAAACCGGCCACGGTCACGGGCAAGCATCTCAACATAGGCCAGGCAATGATGACCGAAGGTGACGGGCTGCGCGCTCTGAAGGTGGGTGAAGCCCGGCATCACCGTATCTGCGTGTGCGGCCGCTTTATTTGCCAGGGCAAGCTGAAGGTTCGACAATTGCCCATCGATATGATCGATTGTTTCACGAATATAGAGCCGGAAGTCGGTCGCCACCTGGTCGTTGCGCGAGCGGGCGGTATGCAATTTGCCAGCCTTCGGCCCGATGAGATCGGTAAGCCGCGCCTCAATGTTCATGTGGATATCTTCCAGCGCCCGGGAAAATTTGAAATCCCCCGCCATGATTTCTGACGCAATCGTGTCTAGGCCTTGAAGGATTGCATCGGCATCCTCACGGGCAATGATGCCGGTCTTGGCCAGCATTTCACAATGGGCTTTCGATCCAGCGATATCCTGGGCGAATAGCCTCTTGTCGAAATCGATTGAGGCGTTTATTTCCTCCATAACTTCCGCGGGCGCAGAAGAAAAGCGGCCGCCCCACATTTTGTTTGTCATCACGGACCTTCTTTGGACACTGCCATGAGCACTTCTAATTCGGACAGCACACCAGCGAAATCACCGCTGAAGATAGTTCTAATTGCGGGGTTTGTGGCCGCTGCCGCAGGCTTCGGGGCTCTATACGTGAATTTGGGGGGCAATGGCAATGATGCGCCAATGCCAAAGGCGCAACAAAGCGGTAAATCCGCGGGTATAACGGCAACTGGACTCAAGGCCTATTCAAAGGGCCATATGATCACTTTTGTCGCCCGCTCGGAACCACAGGACCTGCCAGATTTCACATTTGACAAAGATGACGGGTCCAAGACGTCGCTCGCCAACTGGCGCGGCAAGGTGGTGTTGCTGAACCTGTGGGCCACATGGTGCGCGCCATGCCGCAAGGAGATGCCGGATCTCGATAAGCTCAAGGCCGATCTGGGCGGAGATGATTTTGACCTCGTGGCGCTCTCCATCGACCGGGCCGGCCTGGACAAGCCGCGAAAATTCCTGAGTGAGGTCGGCATAAAGCACCTCAAGCTCTATAACAATTCTTCAGGAAAGCTGGCGTCATCGCTCAAAGTCTTCGGCATGCCGACAACGCTGCTGCTCAACCGCGAGGGCAAGGAACTTGGCAGGCTCGTCGGCCCGGCGGAATGGGGTTCACAAGACGCCATCGATCTCATCAGGGCTGCGATCGCGGATAAGGGCTAGGCGTTCTTACCGCGTCGGAACTGGCTCATCGCCGCGATAATCGTAGAAACCGCGATTGGCCTTGCGTCCGAGCCAGCCGGCTTCGACATATTTTACCAGCAACGGGCAGGGCCGGTATTTGGTGTCGGCCAGCCCCTCATAGAGCACCTGCATCACCGACAGGCAGGTGTCGAGGCCAATGAAATCAGCCAGTTGCAGCGGACCCATTGGATGGCGCGCGCCAAGCCGCATGGCGGTATCGATTGATTCCACATTGCCCACGCCTTCATAAAGTGTGTAAACCGCCTCGTTGATCATCGGCAGCAAGATGCGGTTGACCATAAAGGCCGGGAAATCTTCCGATACGGCGATGGTCTTATCGAGCTTTTTCACAAACTCCTTCGCCTTCACGAACGTCTCGTCTCCAGTAGCGATGCCGCGGATCATTTCCACCAGCTCCATGACCGGAACCGGGTTCATGAAATGCATGCCGATGACTTTTTCTGGCCGGTCCGTGGCGGCGGCAAGGCGCGTGATGGAAATGGAAGAGGTGTTGGTGGCCAGGATCGCATCGGGGCGCAGCACAGGACATATCTCTTTGAGAATCTTGAGCTTGATCTCTTCATTTTCGGTCGCCGCCTCGATAACCAGATCGACATCGGCCAGATCGGTGATGGAAGCGGCCTTGCTGATATGCTTCAACGCCTTGTTCACATCATCTTCGGTGATCTTCCCCGAAGCCGCCTGGCGCGACAGATTACCGTTTATCGTCGCCAGGGCCTTGTCGACCCGTTCAGAATCGATGTCCTGCAAAATCACATCGAAGCCTGCCAGAGCAGCCACATGGGCAATGCCATTGCCCATCTGCCCTGCTCCGATAATGCCTACTTTCTTGATACTCATCGCGTCTCGCTCTCGATAGCTGATCGGTGCTTATTATAATGCATTCCGGTTATCCGGCAGCCTTTTCCAATTCAGATTGAAGCTCGGGTAAAATTTCGAATAAATCGCCCACCAGACCATAGTCGGCAATCTGGAAGATGGGGGCTTCCTCATCCTTGTTGATGGCGACAATCACTTTTGAATCCTTCATACCCGCCAGATGCTGGATCGCGCCGGAAATGCCGATGGCGATATACAGCTCCGGCGCAACGACCTTGCCGGTTTGTCCCACCTGATAATCGTTCGAAACATAGCCCGCGTCTACCGCCGCGCGGCTTGCGCCGACCGCCGCGTTCAACTGCCCGGCCAATGGCTCGATGAATTTGACAAAATTTTCCTGCGATCCGAGCGCCCGCCCGCCGGAGACCACAATGCGCGCGGAGGCCAGCTCCGGGCGGTCGGAGGAGGACAGCTCCGCGCTGGAAAATTCAGAAAGCCCAACCGCTTCAGGTGCATCGATCTTCTCGATTTCAGCACTGCCGCCACCGCCAGCGGCCGCAAAAGTGGTGGGGCGTACGGTAATGACCTTGATGGGATCACTCGATTGTACGGTCTGAATGGCGTTGCCCGCATAAATTGGCCGCTCGAATGTGTCTGGCGATTTAACGGCGGTAATGTCAGAAAGCTGCGCCACGTCGAGAAGAGCCGCGAGCCGGGGCATGTAATTCTTACCCGTCATCGTGGCTGCGGCCAGAATGGCGCCATATTGCTTGGCGAGCGGCTCGATCAGCGCGGCCATTTCTTCGGCCAGATGATGCTCCAGATGCGGCGCCTCTGCGAGCAGCACCTTCGCCGCTCCTTCAATCTTCGCCGCTTCCCCGGCCACGGCGGAACACCCGTTACCCGCGACCAGGATATGAACATCTGAGTCAATCTCGAGCGCCGCGCTCATGGCTTTGGCGGTTGCGGAATTCAAAGAGCTGTTGTCATGCTCGGCTATCAGGAGAACACTCATCAGATCACTCCCGTAACAGTTTTGAGTTTCTCGACCAGTTCTGCGGCGGACGCGACGATTTCCCCGGCATCGCGCGATGCGGGCTCATGGGTTTGGAGCACCTTGAGACGCGGGGCCGTATCGACGCCATAATCGGCGATTGTTTTCTCATCCAGAGGCTTCTTCTTCGCCTTCATGATATTCGGCAGCGAAGCATAACGCGGCTCGTTAAGGCGAAGATCGGTAGTGATAATGCAGGGCGTCTTGAGTGTGAGAGTCTCCAGCCCGGCATCGACTTCTCGCGTCACCTTGAGCGTTCCACCTTCAAGCACCAGTTTCGAAGCGAAGGTTCCTTGCGGCCATCCAAGCAGGGCCGACAGCATTTGCCCCGTCTGATTTGAATCGTCATCAATGGCCTGCTTGCCCAGAATCACCAGATCGGGTTTTTCTTCGTCCACGACCGCCTTGAGCAATTTGGCGACGGCCAGGGGTTCAACCTCGTCATCGCTCTTTATCAGGATGCCGCGATCGGCCCCCATGGCGAGCGCGGTGCGGATGGTTTCCTGCGCCTTCTGCGGTCCGATGGAGACTATGACAATCTCTTCGGCCTTGCCGGCTTCTTTCAGCCGAAGCGCCTCTTCGACGGAGATTTCATCGAACGGGTTCATGGACATTTTGACATTGGCGAGATCGACGCCTGAACCGTCCGACTTAACCCGAATCTTGACGTTGAAATCGACGACCCGCTTGACCGGGACCAGAACCTTCATCATGACACTCCAGAGCGTTATTAGATTATGTGCAGTTGCGAAATTTGTCAGAAATATCCGCACAACAAAATGATATTTAAGGCCAAACACTGCCGATATTCAATCGAAATTTCTCTTCGCAGTTGCGAAATAACCGCGCGACGGTACTGCCGCCACAGGCCCAAGTCAATGCCATCAATGATACCCGTCCAGGGTCGTTCACGCCCCTCCTTGCGTCTGATCGAAAAGTTGCACACCGGGACGGCGCATAAACAGTATGAGAACCGCGCCTGCCGCCAGGCCTCCCACATGAGCCCACCAGGCGACGCCTTCCCCTGAGGTGGTGAGCGCGCTGAAGAGTTGCAGCAGAACCCAGAACCCGAGCGCCCACATCGCAGAAATCTTCAACGGAATGCGCCACAGCGCCAGCACCCAGATTTTAACTCTGGGATGGAGCATCAGATAGGCGGCGACGATGCCCGCCACTGAGCCGCTGGCGCCGATCAGAGGAATATTCGAGTTGTGCATGACAAGGCTATGCAAAAGCCCTGCGAAAATGCCGCACATTAAATAGAACAACAAGAAACGGAGATGCCCCATGGCATCCTCGACATTGTCTCCGAACACCCACAGGAACAGCATGTTGCCGAGGAGATGCAGCGCGCTTCCATGCACAAACATATAAGAAACGATGGTGAATTGCTCGGCCATCGGCAGCGGATCTTCCAGCCACAGGGAGCCGGATGTGAATAATTTCACCCCTCCAAGAAACTGAACAGGGATGAGCGAGTAATCCACCAGATATTCCTGGACGGATAAAAACAGCGTGGTAACGAACAGAAAATAGACAGTAACGTTGATAATGATCAGAGCGACCGTCACATATTGAAAGCGGATGGATTTCAGCGGGTTACTGTCATGAATGGGAACGAACATGGCCTGGGTGCGCAACCTATCTGTTTTCGCCGGGTGTCCAGAGGCGGTCTGACGTACCTTTATCATTCACATACCGGCTCGCCACGAACAGAAAGTCCGACAGGCGATTAATATAATGAAGCGCCGCTTCGCCAATGGTTTCATCTTCCTTGGCGGCAAGCTCAGCCATGAGGCGCTCGGCGCGGCGGCATATGGTCCGCGCTACATGCAAAGCTGTCCCCGCGCGCGAACCGCCGGGTAAAATAAAGGAGCGCAACGGCTCCATCTCGCCATTCAACTCATCGATTTCCGATTCAAGACGATCCACCTGGGTGGGGATGATGCGCAGAGCGCCGTCCTTTGTCTCGCCATCTTCGGGGACACACAGATCAGCGCCAAGATCGAACAGATCATTCTGTATCCGCTCGAGCATCTTTTCTATTTTGGCGTCGCCGCCGCCCAGCTCCACCCTCGCAACGCCAATGGCCGCGTTGGTTTCATCCACCGTACCGAATGCCCAGATGCGGGTGTCACACTTGGAGACGCGTTTCCCGCTGCCGAGCCCGGTAGTGCCGTCATCGCCAGTGCGGGTATATATCTTGTTCAGAACGACCATGTGATCCTCACCCTCGGGTAAAATAAATTGCTGTCATGACGGCAACAACCGCGACAAATTGCAGTCCTACACGCCAGCGCATAAGCTTTTGCGACCGGTTTGCGCTCCCTTCGCGAAGCATATTCCATAGCCCCAGACCAAGCACGACCAGTACGGCAAGCAATGCAAGCGGGATCAGGGACATGAGTGCGGTAGACATGGATATCAGCTCCTGGTTGGGCTGGTTTGACGCTATTGCCCGGCGGTGAGCCGGTCTATCACCCGCGCTGAAAACAACCGGCGGCCCCACCCCAGCATATAGGCGGCCCTGGTAACATAGTAGTGCGGGTTCGGGGATGAGCTTTCAACCGCGTGAACGAGCTTTTCAAGAACGGCCTCGGGGCCAAGCGTAAACGGCGTCGGGATACCGTCCTCCATCTTGGCGATGCGTTGCTTGTAAACTTCCGCATGCACCGACCCGGTGAGGTCGATATTGGCTTTGTATTCCACCAGGGAATTTTCCGTAAACCGGGTTTTGATGGGCCCAGGTTCTATCAGGGAAACAAAAATGCCGCTGTCCGCCAACTCCTGGCGCATGGCGTCGGTCAACCCCTCAAGCGCGAATTTGCTGGCGTTATAAGCGCCGCGGTATTTAAGCGAAACGATACCAAGACATGATGAGCATTGTACGATGCGGCCCGATCCCTGCTTGCGCATGGCGGGGAGAATTCGGGTTGTAAGATCGTGCCAGCCGAAAAAGTTTGTCTCGAACTGAAGACGTAATGCCTTCATGGGTAAATCTTCGACCGCGCCGGGTTGACCATAACCACCATTGTTGAACAGCGCGTCCAGCTTGCCATCGGTGCGCTTGAGAGCTTCTTGAGCGCATTTCGCGATAGATTCTGGATCCCGGTAATCGAGCTGAAGCGTCTCCAGCCCTTCGCTCTCAAGGCGGGCTACATCTTTTTTCTGACGCGCTGCCGCCAGCACCCGCCAGCCGCGCGCTTTCATCCCGTGAGCGCAGGCATAGCCAATGCCGGACGAACAGCCGGTGATGAGAATGGTGCGTGTATCTGTCATGAGGCCGCCGGATTTTCTGGGTTTATCCAGCGGTCTTTCTAATGGATTTTGATGGCTAAAGCCATGAGTTGTTCATGAAGTGGCAAGATGGCCTTCCAGCTTTTCAAAACATCCCGTCCAGCCCTTGAAGTGATGGTCGCGGGCCTCATCATCGATAAAGTTGGTCTGGTGTAGTGTGAGCATCGTACCCATTTTGGTCGCAATAAAGTCCAGTGTAATTTCCATGATCTGCCCGGCGCTGCCATCCTCCTGATCCCAGGCCCAGGTGAATCGCAGCTTGCGGTCAGGGACCAGCTCGAGAATTTTACCGCGCGCAGTCTTGACCGAGCCGTCCGTATGAACCATCGGGATCGTCAGAACGCCGCCCACTGATGTGTCCATTTTAGAGTCCGGCGCGGTTATCTCTCCTGGCCCCATCCATTTCCTCAAGGCATCTTCTTGTGTCCAGGCCTGGAACACTTCACTGGGCGAATGTGAAAATTCACGCTCCATTTTTAACTCACCCACGGCGACTTTTGTATCAACATCACTCATCTGACTTATCCTCTTTCTTACTCGTTTTATTAAGATAGACGTCCAGTTTGTCAAAATTATCGCTCCAGAAACGGCGATAATGTTCAATCCAGTCTTCTGCGTTTTTCAGGGCTTCCGGCCGCAGATGGCAGCGGCGCTTCTGCGCTTCGACTTCGCGGCGGATAAGCCCCGCGCCTTCGAGAACTTTTAAATGCCGGGAAATAGCGGGGAGCGAGATATCGAATGGCCCGGCCAGCTCATTGACCGTCGCGCTGCCTTGCGCCAGCCGTGCAACTATGGCGCGCCGGGTCGGGTCGGCAAGGGCGGAGAAGGTTGTGGAAAGCTGGTCCATTCATGCCAATCCTGTAATTAACTGATACGTTATTTAACGTATTTGTTAATTATGTCAATCGGAATTTTTGATTGGTCACAAATAGCTTGTGGGAGCTGAGAGATATTAATTTACCCAGCTATCGTCGCCCCCGGGATTTGATCCGGGGCCACTTATGCCTTCCCACGTCTATTGAAATTTACAACCAGGCCGCATGGATTGCCGGGTCATGCCCGGCAACTGCAATTGGATCAACTGACCTGTAACTCACATATGCCCGAAACTCACATATGAATGGCGCGCTTTGCGACCGCCATTGCCGCTTCCTTGATCGCTTCGGTGAGGGTCGGGTGCGCGTGGCAGGTGCGCGCCAGATCTTCGGCAGAACCGCTGAATTCCATCAGCACCGCGGCTTCGCCGATCATGTTGCCCGCGTCGGGGCCGAGTATTTGCACGCCGAGAACCTTGTCAGTTTTGGCGTCGGCGAGAACCTTCACGAAGCCGTCAGTGGTGCGGTTCACCTTGGCGCGGCCATTGGCGGCGAAAGGGAATTTGCCAACATTATAATCGATGCCGGCCTCTTTCAGAGTCTCTTCGGTTTTGCCGATCTCGGCAACTTCGGGGTAGGTGTAAACGACGCCGGGAATAACGTCATAATTCACGTGGCCCGCCTGGCCGCCAAGAATTTCCGCAACCGCGAGACCTTCATCTTCCGCCTTGTGCGCCAGCATCGGTCCGTCAATGACGTCGCCGATAGCGTAGATGCCATCCACATTGGTCTTGAAATGCGTATCGGTTTCCACACGGCCCTGCTTGTCCTGTTTCACACCCAGATCTTCAAGACCCAGACCTGCTGTGTAGGGCACACGTCCGATGGCGACGAGCACCACGTCGCAGTCGATGGTTTCCGCATCGCCGCCCTTGGACGGCTCGATGGCGACCATGCAGCCCTTGCCCTTGGTGTCGATGCCGGTGACCTTGCGCCCCAGCTTGAAGGTTATGCCTTGTTTTTTCAAAGCCCGCTGGAAATGCTTGGCGACTTCTGCGTCCATGCCTGGCGTAATGCGGTCGAGAAACTCGACGACGATGACTTCCGAACCGAGCCTCCGCCAGACCGAGCCCAGCTCAAGCCCGATAACCCCGGCCCCCACTACAAGCAGTTTTTTCGGGACATTCGAAAGTTCCAGCGCGCCAGCTGAAGACACAACCTTCTTTTCGTCGATCTCGATGCCGGGCAGACTTGTCACATCGGAGCCGGTGGCGATAACGATATTTTTGGTTTCAAGTATCTTGGCATTGCCCTTGTCCGGCGTCACCTCGACCTTGCCCGTCGCGATTATCTTGCCGGCGCCGTGATGGGCATCAATCTTGTTTTTCTTGAACAGGTACTCAATGCCGACGGTATTGCCGTCAATGCTATCATTCTTGTACTGCTGCATGGCTTTGAGATCGAGAGAGGGTTTTACCTTGATGCCCATGGTTTCAAAACCGTGAGCGGCTTCTTCATACAATTCCGACGCGTGCAGCAACGCTTTTGACGGGATGCAGCCCACATTGAGGCAGGTGCCGCCATGGGCGCTGCGTTTTTCAACGACGGCGACCTTCATCCCCAGTTGTGCGGCGCGAATTGCGCACACATAACCGCCAGGACCGGTACCGATGACAATAAGATCGTAAGCGTCAGCCATTATTCTTGTCCCTCACTCAGGTCCCGTTAGGTTTTACAGATCCAGAAAAATGCGCTGCGGATCTTCCAGGCATTCCTTGACCCGCACCAGGAACGTGACCGCGCCCTTGCCATCGACCACGCGGTGATCATAGGAAAGCGCAAGATACATCATCGGGCGAATGACCATCTCGCCATCCACCGCGATGGGGCGCTGCTGAATGGCGTGCATCCCCAGTATTCCTGACTGAGGAGCATTGAGAATGGGCGTGGACATGAGCGAGCCATAGACGCCGCCATTGGTGATGGTGAAGGTGCCGCCCTGCATATCATCGATGCTCAAGGACCCATCGCGGGCGCGATTGCCGAGAGCCGTTATCTCCGCTTCTATCTGCGGCAGGGTCATGTCCTGCGCCTCACGCACGACAGGCACCACCAGTCCCTTGTCTGTGCCAACAGCAATGCCGATGTGACAATAATTCTTGTAGACAATATCGGTGCCGTCGATTTCCGCATTCACTTCCGGCACATCACGGAGCGCCTGAATGCAGGCCTTTACGAAAAACCCCATGAAGCCGAGGCGCACGTCGTGGCGTTTTTCGAACGCATCCTTATATTCGCGGCGTAACTCCATCACCGCGCTCATATCCGCCTCGTTGAAGGTGGTGAGCATGGCGGCGGTGTTCTGCGAATCCTTGAGCCGCTGTGCAATGGTCTGGCGCAGCCGGGTCATGCGTACCCGCTCTTCGCGCACCTCATCGCCCTTGGCCACGGGTCCGCGCGCGCGCGCCGATGGTTCGGCGTTCACACCAGGTGTTGTGAGCTTAATAGGTTCAGCTGCGGGGGTTTGTCCGCCGCCTTCAACAACCTTGAGCACATCTTCCTTGGTGAGCCGCCCATCCTTGCCCGTTCCCTTGATCGAGGAGGGGTCAAGGTCGTTCTCGCTCACAATCTTTTGCACGGCCGGGGAGAGGCCAAAGTCATTGTCCCCCCCCTCCTCGGGTTTGTCAGCTTTCACCGGCGCTGTTTCTGCCTTGGCAGGCGCCGCCACTGCGCCTTCGCCTTCCGAAATCGCAGCGAGCAGCGCGCCGACCTCAACCGTTTCGCCTTCACCGACCACAAGATCGCCAAGCACGCCGGAGACCGGCGCGGGCACTTCAATCGTCACTTTGTCGGTTTCAAGCTCGACCACGGGTTCATCGGCATTGACCGCATCACCTGATTTTTTGAACCATTGCCCCACCGTGGCTTCGGTGACAGATTCTCCCAATATTGGAACACGAATTTCCGTAGACATACAATGTGACCTCTCGCATCGCGGCAGGTCCGCCCCCGCCGCCCTTCAATTGCGCCTGCCGTCAGGCGATTAATGCTTCTTGGGTAAAGGCTTCCAGTTCAGACTTGTGCTTGCTCGCAAGACCTGTTGCCGTCGCCGCCGATGCCGGCCGGCCGGTATAAACCGCGCGCGCATGTTTGGCGTCAATGTGATTGAGCACCCATTCGATATTCGGCTCGACAAAGCTCCAGGCACCCATATTTTTCGGCTCTTCCTGGCACCACACCATCGCTGCCTGGGTAAAGCGCCCAAGCTCGTCAATCAGCGCGCGCGCCGGGAAGGGATAAAGTTGCTCCAGCCGCAGCAGATAAACATCATTCAGCCCTAACTCGTCGCGTGCATCATAGAGATCGTAATAGACTTTTCCTGTACACATCACCACGCGCTTGATCTTGCCGTCGGCGACGAGTTTGATTTTCTCATCAGGAAGCAATTGCGCTTCATCCCACAGCACCCGGTGAAAGGTGGAGTCCGGCCCGAGCATTTCCAGCGGCGAGACAACGCGCTTGTGGCGCAGCAATGATTTTGGCGTCATCAGCACCAGCGGCTTGCGGAAGTTGCGGTGCAGCTGCCGGCGCAGAATGTGGAAATAGTTGGCGGGCGTGGTGCAGTTCGCCACTTGCCAGTTGTCTTCCGCGCAGGACTGCAGGTAACGCTCCAGCCGGGCGGAGGAATGTTCAGGACCCTGCCCCTCATAGCCATGCGGCAGCAGCAGCACCAGACCCGACATGCGCAGCCATTTGCGCTCGCCCGATGAAATGAACTGATCGATAACCACCTGTGCGCCATTGGCGAAATCACCAAACTGGGCTTCCCACAAGGTCAGCGCATTCGGCTCGGCCAGCGTGTAGCCATATTCGAAACCGAGTACGGCAACTTCCGAGAGCATCGAGTTGATGACCTCAAAATGCGCCTGAGTGGCGGCGATATGATTAAGCGGAGTAAATTTTTCTTCCGTCTTCTGGTCGTTCAAAACCGAGTGACGCTGGGAAAAGGTGCCGCGTTCGCTATCCTGGCCCGACAGGCGAACCCGGTAGCCCTCGCGCAACAATGTGCCAAATGCCAGCGCTTCGGCGAACGACCAGTCGATGGCCGTTCCCTCCTCGATCATCTTGCGCCGGTTTTCCATGAACCGGTTGACCGTGCGGTGAATATTAAACTCGCCAGGCACACGCGAGATCGCAACACCGACCTCCTTGAGCCATTCGATTTTAACCCCTGTTTGCCCGCGCCGCGCGCCTTCCTCCGCGTGGCCCATGCCCGACCATTTTCCGTCGAGCCAGTCAGCCTTGTTTGGCTTGTAGGAATCACCAGCTTCGAATTCTTCTTCCAGCATCTTCCGCATATCGGACCGCATGGTCTCCAGCTCGTCCTTTGTGATGACCCCTTCATCGATAAGACGTTGGGCATAGATGTCGACGACCCTGGGATGGGAGCGAATTTTTTCATACATCAACGGCTGGGTGAATGCCGGTTCATCGCCCTCATTGTGGCCATGACGACGGTAGCAGAACATGTCGATGACCACGGGTTTGTGGAATTTCTGGCGGAATTCTATCGCCACCTTGGCCACATGAACGACCGATTCCGGGTCATCGCCATTCACATGAAAAATCGGCGCCTCGATCATGCGAGCGACATCTGAAGGATAGGGCGAGGAGCGCGAAAGATTCGGCGAAGTTGTAAAACCGATCTGGTTGTTGACGATAAAATGAATTGAACCGCCGGTGCGATGCCCAGCCAGGCCTGACAGGCCAAAACATTCCGCCACGATGCCCTGGCCGGCAAAGGCCGCGTCACCATGCATCAGAAGCGGTAAAACCTTGGTACGATCCCTGTCGCACCGCTGGTCCTGTTTGGCGCGGACTTTGCCCAGCACAACCGGATCGACAACTTCGAGATGCGAAGGGTTGGCGGTGAGCGAGAGATGCACAGTATTGCCGTCGAATTCGCGGTCGGCAGAAGCCCCAAGGTGATATTTCACGTCGCCCGAGCCTTCCACGTCCTCGGGCTTGGCAGAGCCGCCCTTGAACTCGTTGAATATGGCTCGGAATGGTTTGCCCATGACATTGGCGAGCACATTCAGCCGGCCGCGATGGGGCATCCCCATAATAATTTCTTCAACACCCAGAGTACCGCCGCGCTTGATGATCTGTTCCAGCGCCGGAACAACCCCCTCGCCGCCATCAAGCCCGAAGCGCTTGGTGCCGGTATATTTCACATCGAGGAATTTCTCAAAAGCCTCAACTTCGATGAGCTTGGAAAGGATCGCCTTCTTGCCCTCCTTGGTGAAGGCTATTTCCTTGTCCTTGCCCTCAATGCGCGCCTGGAGCCAGCCCTTCTGCTCCGGCGTCGAGATGTGCATGAACTCGATGCCTATCTTGGCGCAATAGGTGCGTTGCAGGATTTTGATGATTTCCCGAAGAGTGGCGAATTCGAGTCCGAGAACAAAGTCCAGAAATATCTTCCGGTCGTGATCCCGTTCGGTGAAACCGTATGAAGCGGGATCCAGTTCCGGATGAGCTTTCTTTTTCTCCAGCCCCAACGGATCTAGGTCGGCTGCCAGGTGACCGCGCACCCGGTAAGAGCGGATTAACATCAGCGCACGCACTGAATCGCGCGTCGCCGCAAGCGCCAGATCACCAGTGAGTTCAACGCCGAGCGTCTGAGCCCGGTCCTGAAAGCGTCTGCCCAGTTTCTCCTCGACAGGAGCCCAGTCGCCATCAAGCGCTGCGACCAGTTCGCCATTCGCCGCCTCGGGCCAGCCGGGGCGCTTCCACGAGGGGCCTTCGGCCTCCTTCAGCACATCTTCCTTATTGTCTTTAAGGTCGCGGAAGAATGCCTGCCAATCGGCCTCGACCGATTGCGGATTGTTCTGATATTGCGCGTAGAGTTCTTCGATATAGTCCGCGTTTGCGCCCTGGAGAAACGATGTGCGTGCAAACGCCTTATTCAGGTCTTGCCGTGCCATCAACCGACCTCGCCTTTAAGGGTACACGAGAGGCGCCCTCATTATCCGCCGTATACAACCGGGGCGTGCATGCACCGATTCGATTAGCCATTTAATACCTCTACAAGCGTAGTTCCAAGACCTGCTGGCGATTTAGATACAGCAATGCCCGCGGCGCGCATGGCTTCCATCTTGTCTTCCGCGCCGCCCTTGCCGCCCGAAATGATTGCCCCCGCATGGCCCATGCGCCGCCCGGGAGGCGCCGTTACGCCAGCAATAAAGCCAACTACGGGCTTTTTCACTTTGGAAGTTTTGAGGAAATCGGCAGCCTCTTCTTCCGCCGAACCGCCAATCTCGCCAATCATGATGATGGATTGCGTTTTGTCGTCGCCAAGAAACAAATCAAGGCAATCGATGAAGTTGGTGCCGTTGACAGGGTCACCGCCAATACCGATGCAGGTGCTTTGCCCCAGACCCGCCGCCGTGGTCTGCGCCACAGCCTCATAGGTGAGGGTCCCGGAACGCGAGACGATGCCAACCGAGCCTGTTTTGTGAATATGGCCCGGCATAATGCCGATCTTGCATTGATCGGGGGTGATGATGCCGGGACAGTTGGGGCCAATGAGGCGTGTCGAAGACCCGGTAAGAGCGCGCTTGACCTTCACCATATCAAGGACGGGAATGCCTTCGGTGATGCACACCACAAGAGGAATTTCAGCGTCGATTGCTTCGAGAATGGCATCGCCCGCAAAGGGCGGCGGCACATAGATGACGGATGCGTTGGCGCCCGTTTTCTCGACCGCCTGACCAACCGTATCGAATACGGGCAGTCCAAGATGCTCCGACCCGCCCTTGCCCGGCGTCACGCCGCCGACCATCTGCGTGCCATACGCAATCGCCTGCTCGGAATGAAACGTTCCCTGGCTGCCGGTAAAACCCTGACAGATAACTTTGGTGTTCTTGTCTACGAGGACGGACATCTAAGCGGCCTCCTTCACTTGAGCGACTATCTTTTGCGCCGCATCGTCGAGATTGTCGGCCGACACGATGGCCAGACCGGACTCGGCCAGTATCTTCTTGCCCAGATCGACATTCG
The DNA here is from genome assembly GCA_964402825.1 of uncultured Hyphomicrobiaceae bacterium. Lineage (GTDB taxonomy): Bacteria > Pseudomonadota > Alphaproteobacteria > Rhizobiales > Methyloligellaceae > UBA2767. The sequence continues at coordinate 1,409 of CAYOEI010000007.1, read as the reverse complement.
TGCCTTCGAGGCGCACCACCAGAGGCACTGAAATATCCATTTCCTTGGCCGCCGCGACAATGCCCTCGGCAATGATATCGCAGCGCATGATGCCGCCAAAAATATTCACCAGAATGCCCTGTACATTGTCGTCCGACAGGATGAGCTGGAAGGCATTCATCACCTGTTCCTTGCTCGCTCCGCCGCCAACGTCCAAAAAGTTGGCGGGCGATGAGCCATAGAGGTTGATGATATCCATGGTCGCCATTGCGAGCCCGGCACCGTTGACCATGCAGCCAATCGCGCCATCGAGCTTGATGTAATTGAGATCGAACTTGGAGGCTTCCACTTCCGCCGGGTCTTCTTCCGACAGATCGCGCAACTCGGCGATATCGGGGTGGCGGTAAAGAGCGTTACCGTCGAAATCCATCTTCGCATCAAGGCAGATGAGATCGCCCGAACCCGTCACAACCAGCGGATTAATCTCCAGCAAACTTGCGTCTTTTTCCAGCATCATCTTGTAGAGCATGCCGATGAGTTTCACGCATTGCTTCACCTGATCGCCCTTCAGGCCCAGCGCGAAAGCGATCTTGCGGCCATGAAAGGCGGAAATGCCGGACACCGGGTCGATGGTCATTGTGAGAAGTTTCTCGGGCGTTTTGGCCGCCACTTCCTCGATATCCATGCCGCCTTCGGTGGAGGCTATGAATGCAATGCGCGAGGTGGCGCGATCGACCAGCGCGGAGAGATAAAGCTCGCGGGCGATATCGCATCCTTCTTCGATATAAACGCGCCCGACTTCCTTGCCCGCTGGCCCGGTCTGATGAGTGATGAGCGTCATACCGAGCATACGGGTTGCTTCGGAGCGCACCTCATCGATGGATTTGACCACCGTCACGCCGCCGCCCTTGCCGCGCCCGCCGGCGTGAATTTGCGACTTTACCACCCAGACAGAACCGCCAAGCTCTTCAGCCGCCTTGACCGCCTCGTCGGGAGTAAATGCAATACCGCCCCTGGGCACGGCCGCGCCGAATTCCTTCAGCACCGCCTTGGCCTGATATTCGTGGATATTCATATTCTCACCCCCCCTGTCTTCAGCTTCTTGAGAGCACGCCCCGCGCGGGGCGCGTCACACTAGCTGTTACACCGATACTCAATGATTCAAACGATGAACTGCACAGATCATATGATGGTATACCATATACCACCAATATTGTAATTGCCTTAGCCGAGTTTCGGCGAAATTTTCTTGCAGGCTTCCACAAGCCCCTTCACCGCTTCAACGGAACTCATAAACTCGTCACGCTCGGACCCATCGAGATCGATCTCGACCACGCGCTCCATTCCCTTTGCCCCGATGACAACCGGAACACCTACATAGAGACCCTTCACGCCATACTCGCCATTCAGATAGGCGGCGCAAGGCAAGA
>CAYOEI010000006.1:0-4368 GCA_964402825.1 uncultured Hyphomicrobiaceae bacterium | reverse complement strand
TGGAACCGAAATCATCATCCAGTGAACTAGTGGAGCTAACAGTAGATATTGTATCTGCCTATGTGAGTAATAATGCCGTTGTGGCTGCTGATTTGCCAAGTCTCATTGACCAGACATTCAGTGCATTGAGGGAAGCAGCAGCTAAGGCATCACAGCCAACGAAGGACGTTTTTGATCCAGCTGTTCCCATCAAGAAGTCAGTCACTCCCGATTACATCATCTGTTTGGAAGACGGGAAGCGATTCAAATCCCTCAAACGACATATCAGGACTCATTACGATCTCACACCAGATGAATATCGGGAAAAATGGGGTCTTTCATATGACTATCCAATGGTTGCGCCAAATTACGCAGCAGCGAGGTCTGCGTTAGCTAAGAAGATTGGGCTAGGTCGAAAGCGTGGGTCATAGGTTGGTGAAAAGCTTGGATTTGATCGCTTCTCACGGACACGCATTAGGCGGCGCTGGGATTGGCTGTTGGGAAATTCTTGAATGGGATTGGGAGCTAGGGTGATAAATGGAAGGAACTTTGGAGTTATTGGCTGGGTAACTTTGCGCCACATACGATCAATAAGGGTTCAGCAGCAAGATCCGCAAAAAACATTTTACCCATTAACAACAATCCCGTTCATTCTCGAAAATGTATAGATGAAGCAAGCGACAGATAATCAGCGATTAAACGCAATACCCGGACATATATTTAACGTCGGCGAACGTTTTTTGACGTGGGTTAAGCCATGACTCCTGAGGAACATGAATTGGTGACGAATTTCCTGAAGTTGGTTATGAACTATCTTCAAAGCAATGCCCTGAACAATAATGCATTCGTAGATTACCACGATTATGAATCTTTAGAAAAGAAATTTGATGCTTCCATTGGAAAGAAAGGAGTTGTGGAAGAAGAATTACTATCAAGTGTTCAGAAATACATGCAATATTGCGTCCGAACATTTCATCCCCAATTTTGGGGCACCCTTCGTGCCGGTTACAATATTCCCAGCTTAGTTGGAGAAATTCTAGCCGACATCACTAATACATCTATGTCGACCTATGGCGGATCCCCGATCGCTACATTAATCGAAAACAAGTTGATAAAAAAGATGACAGCTATAGTCGGGTTCAACGATGGGGACGGAATATTCGTAACTGGCGGAACACAGGCGAATTTGGTTGCGGTGCTGAGCGCAAGGAACACCCTTGATCCGAATATCAAGAAAACGGGTCTTAGACGACAACACGATTTGGTTCTGTTTATATCGGATCAAGCTCACTATTCCTTTATAAGCGCCGCGAATGTTTTGGGATTAGGTGTTGAAAATATTATCCGAGTAAGGTCCGATGAATTGGGTAGAATGGATACCGAAGCGTTAGAATTCGCCATTCAGACAGCAATTAAGGGAAATAAAATCCCCTTCTTTATTGGAGCGACTGCTGGAACAACAGTGCTGGGTGCTTTTGACTCTATCGAAGATATCGCCCACATCGCCTCGAAATATAACTTGTGGCTTCATATCGATGGAGCTTTTGGTGGCTCTGCGTTATTAAGCAATCGCTATAACTCCTTGCTGGAGGGAAGTGAGTTGGCTGATTCCTTTAGCTGGGATGCCCACAAGATGATGGGCGTACCTGTACCTTGCTCCGTTATACTGACGCGAGATTCTAGAGTGCTTTATGATGCTTGTACGACAACTGATATCGCAGTAACTCCGAGTTATGTGTACCATGACATTGGCGGGGGATCGTTTGATTTAGGGGAAAAATCACTCCAAGGTACCCGTAAAGCCGATGTGCTTAAATTATGGTTTGCCTGGAAATATTATGGTGATGAGGGATACGAAAACCGAATCAATCATGTGGTTGAGCTGGCTCAATATGCGGAACAAAAAATAAAGACGGCTCCATTCCTGGAAATGGCTTTTCCAAGACAATTTGTCAATCTATGTTTTAGATATAAACCAAAATTGGGGAAAAATGCTGATCAACTTAATATAGATGTGCAAAATCAACTCGTGCGAAAAGGACTGGCTTACATTAATTACACACAAGTTAAGGAAATAACAGTGCTGATGCTAAATGTCGTTAATCCAATAGTTGAAAGGGAAGATATAGATTATTTGCTTAATTGCGTGATTGAGATAGGCCAAGAGCAAGATGAGCTTGCCATATTTTGATGGACAGTAAAGTAGCCCTGGTCGGATGAGCTGATCACCATCGATGGGGACAAAAACTTGTCCAACTTGTATCGGCATTTTGTGGGTGATCCCTGCTGAGTTAGCTGCACTCATCCTTTCACGATCACAAATTTCAAATTATTAGCAGCAAAAGACCTGCGTTAGCTAAGAAGATTGGGCTAGGTCGAAAGCGTGGGTCGTAGGTTGGTGAGAAGCTTGGATTTGATCGCTTCTCAGAACACGCATTTGGCATGCGTTGGGATTGGTGGTTGAGGAGGATTGAGTAAGCAGTTCAGTTACATACTAATTCAAAAATATCATATAAATCAGTTAGTAAAAAACAGAATAGCGTTATCATAATCCGCGTGTCGTGGGTTCGAGTCCCTCCTCCGCTACCACCTTTATCATCCAATTATCTATGCTAGGCGAGTCGCCGCTTGCCAGAAGAAACAGTCCTTCAGGCTGCGATCACACGTCTATCATCATTTTTCCGCGCGCCTTGCCAGCAACGAGGAATTCCTTCGACCTGCTGTAATACAGGCCCTGCGCGATCGCCCCCGTGGCCTCGTGACACGGAGTTGCTCGTTTCGACGAACGGCGGCTCTACGCGCTTAATTGAGTTTCACGGGGGCACTGGCTGGCGACATAGGTGTAGATAAAAGCATTCCAATGACAAATTCGATGATCGAAATCCAGCCCTTTTCCATATTCAACAAAGATCATTCTTATAGTAATCATTCTTTGAATTACAAGCATCCAAGCATTCATTAAACTCTTTCTTATATACAGGAGAATTTCTAGCATAATTGTTAGATTTTACAGTATAAGACGCTGCAATATCCTCGCATTCCTTCAAACATATTCTAAACCAATGTTTCCATCGTTTTATCTTCTCCTCACATATCTCGCTTTCAACCTTCAACATCGGCCGGCCCGGCACCAATATATTTCTCCCGATTGGTGCCCCCGCCGCCGCCAATTGGTACGACTTGGATTGCGTGTATAGCCCCTGCTTTTGCAGTTCGGTGATACCGTCCTTCGCCCGCATTGGACCGGTGGCAGTGAGGCAAAACCCTAGGGTCACGATTGCGAACCAACTCGACAGTCTCATATTTATTTCCCTCTCGTTCGTAATCGTTCATGGCGCGTGATGAAACCTTATCAGGTGGTTCTCAGTCTGGTGGATATAAACTTCCCGCACCGTCAAGTGCGACGGTCGTCATGGGACTGCGCGTATCGGGTTTTAAGAAAGGAAATCTGGCGAAACCAATCTCCGGTTTACCCGCAACCAACCAGGTGGCCGGACCACAGGGGAGAATGGTAAATGCATTACTATAGAAAATTCACCGAGGCACTGCTTCTGATAACCGGACTGTTTGCTTGTCTCGCCATGGCTGTGATTCTCACAACGCCGGGCTTCGGCGGTTGAGGAAAATAACAAACTCGTAAAAGACGAAAACATGAGTCATCTGGTCACGAAGGACGGCAGGACTTTCTAGAACACGCTTAAATAAAATCGTTTAAGAGCAAATAAAGCCGGGGCACCACATTGCCCGGCTTTTTTCTTTGCCCGGTGCAGGCCCGCCAATGGCCATTATGAGGGCATTCTGCTTTTTTGGACTGCTGATGTCCCTGAGGTCTGTCACTTAAGTGATAGTTCCCGCTGAAAAACACCACCAATTGGGTCTGTTCGAATTGCTCCGTACAGAGATAGAATTGTCTCGATGTCATGTTTGATTGGAGAGGACGATGCGAAAAAACCTTCCTGAAGGATTACCAAAAATCTCGAAATTTCTGGCTGCGACGGCTCTCGCAACCATTCTGACGGCGTTGGTTTTTACGCCGGATCAGGCGAGAGCAGCAACGTCAGAAGCTGATGCGTTCCGGCCGACCGGCCAGACAATGATTGGTGCTCCTTTCGGCCCGGCCATTCAACAAGGTCTCCCGGCTGACATGCCGGGCACCAGAGACAGTGTTCTGACAAAAGACCCAGTCCTCAAGCTGGTGCATTGCTGTCACGCTCATTCCTATCCTCCCTTCGATTCACATTGCTGCCATCCAGCGACAACGGTCTATGTGGCTCCCAGATATGGCTATGGAGCGGCATATGTGGCTCCCAGGTACGGCTATGGCGCAGTAGGTGTCTGTGAGAAGTTCTATCCCGCTCATTCCGGGCATATTGATATCGGAAAGGACGA
>CAYOEI010000005.1:0-2713 GCA_964402825.1 uncultured Hyphomicrobiaceae bacterium | reverse complement strand
GGATCAATATCTGTAGTTACTATGTTAATGGTAGTGCCAACTGGAATAAGCAAATTCTCAAGTACAATTGTTCCACCCGCAGTTCTGTTTCCATTTCTTCCTGTATTGTCACCTAAATCAAATGGACCTGCACCTTGACCAATAAAGTCTCCACTGTTTGAAGGAGGAACAATGATTTCAAATGTACGAACTAATTCTTTTCCATCTAAAGTTAATACTACGGTTTGAGGAGCAGCGGTATAGTTGATAAAGAACATTGTTGTAAGTACTTTTCCACCAGTCGTAACCACATCACCATTCTCGTCTGTCACTATGGTGGGACCAACTACAATGTCCGCCGAATTGGTAGTGGTAGTGTTTGTATCAGCAAAGTTAACTCCTATGAATTGAACTGCAACGTTCATACCTGGTGCTCCAGCATCGGGCTGCATAAAAATTCCACCATTTAATACTCTAGTAGTGATAACATCTTCAATTGTAAGGCTATCATCATTAACATTTTTCAAGAATGTTTTGGTAATAAAATCATCAATAACAGCAGAATCTGGATTTACAAGTTCCGTATAGTTTTGGTATTTGAAAGCCATCGTCACTGCAAAAAGTGATCTGTCTTCAGCTACGTCATTTCCTTGACCTGAAGCATTCATGGCAAAAGTTTGTGGTAGTGACTCTAGGTTTAAAATTGACTGGTATTGAATGGGTCGCTCATCTCCCCCATCATATCCCTCATTTTGTGGATGTTGGTCAGAAGTTACTGTTGGAGGAACATCAATTGTTCCATTAAGACGCATTCTTCCCTCGGTCATTACGTTTTGACCTACTGAATCTGTATGGAAACTTCCCATAGCCCAAACATTACCCGTAAAGTTAGGAGTAATTGTTATTGTGCTTACTTCAGTGTCGTATGGTGGTGCTGCAGAATTATACGTTAATGGTGCCTCGTTCCAGAATTGTTGATGGTTTCTAAACATGTCAAGGTTTAGTGCAAAAATTGCACTAGAATCATAATTTCCAAATGGTGCCCCATTACCGGCATCGTTTTGTACAGACACTGCAAAGGTTTGTGCAGCAGAAGGTAGATTCTCATAAACTCTAAATGCTGTTTCAACCATCCTATCGTTTGTTGTATCTTCTCCCTCTAACTGGAATCGAAGTGATGCATCTCCACCATTGTGTAATAATTCTGATTCAACACTTTCATTTCCGGGTAATCCATCATAACGGGCTGTTTTAATTACAAGCCAATCCTCACCTGCATTAGGCGGAGTAAATACCAAACTGTTTTTGATTACAAATGATTCAGACAATGCTGATCCAGTAATATGTGGTGAGTAAAACCAATGAGCGTTTTCTGTTAGCTCATCATCTATCCTTATTGCTGTTAATTGAATTTGATCTGCACTCACAGTTTGTCCAGAAGAAAAGGTTCTAAACTGTAAGGTTATGTCTTGATTAGCTACTGCAGTCCAGACAGTAAACCATGTGTATGTATTGTATGAAGTTGCAAGATTCCTTTGTTCAAATACATATTCACTAGTTGGAAATGCTGTACTACCGTGAGCTAATCTCATTCCATAATCATTTGTATCTGTAGTATCGCCCTTCACCAGACCCATAGCCATTAGTAAATATTTTCCACCTACTGTGAAATTACCTGTCTCAATATTTGCATCAGTAATGTTTGTCCAGCTAGTATCGCCAGTATGTGTTACAGGAATGGATGTAACATTTACAAAAACATGTTGAATTTCTTGTATAGCCATGTTGTGAGCAAAGGCTACATCATTGCCAAATCGAAATGCCAAGTGGTGTTGGCCTACTGTAAGAACCTTTGAGGTTTCAAATCCTGTAGAATTACTTGAATAATTTGCATATGTAATGGTGTTATTAGCTAGATTAACTTCTGGTGAAAGTGTATGAGTTCCGTTGTTAAGCTCCAAGAATTTTAGATCATTTGGTGATGATTCTCCAAATGTTGTACCATCAATACCAGTGATAGTAAGGTTTGCAGTACCAATTGTTGTAAATTGTACTTTCCAATTTCCTCCTACTTTTGGAAATGATTGTACATTAATGATTTGAATGTCAGCTTCAATTTCAAACTCTTGTTCAGATAGTTGTGGAACAATCCATTCCATTCTATCTGCAACACCGTTACCATTTGTATCAACAAGTGTTACTGCAAATCTTGGATCGTTTGTTACATCAACTTTTGTGTTGTTGATCATCCAGTTTAGCTTAAACTCTACATTATGATTTACAAGATTCTCTGGAATTTCACTATAAGATTTCACATTAGTATAGTGTAATGTAGAATTGTGTCCAACTGTGACATTCTTTTGGAATTTAGTTACAGTTGAATAATCATTTTCTGTTGCAATTGGTGCTTGTGTTGTAAATTTGATCATGTATTCAGTAGCGTTATCTGCATTATCGATTAGAATTGTAGTTCCATTTGAGCTTGTATTGCTGCTTGCAATAACCTCTACGTTATTATTGAAACCTCTAACGTTTGCACGATCATTTTTATCGGATTTTATTTGTTTGTCCTTCTTGTCTTTATCAGGAGATTTTCTATCATTTAACTCGTTGATAAATAAAACCTTAGTTGGTTTACCTTGTTGTTTAATTTCTTTGAGACCCTCCACCTTTACAAGATCTAATGGAATTACTTCAGTAACATTGAACATGTGTGCAATCTCTGCTAGCGACA
>CAYOEI010000004.1:0-3375 GCA_964402825.1 uncultured Hyphomicrobiaceae bacterium | reverse complement strand
GAGCCGCCAACAATGCTCTCCCATGTTTTTGGTGTCAGGTCCAACCAGTGGAAGCGGCGTACAGTCACGCATAAGCCTGGAATAATCAGCGCCAGAATAACGATCAGGCTCAGCGGCTGCCCGGCTGTCATATCGTGCATTCCTAACCCCAGTGCGGGCCCGATAATGGTCCGGTCGATAAAGCCTGTAGCAACATTCAGCGACGTGGCGAAAAGCGCCCACCACCAGAATTCCGGGCGCGTTGCGCGGCCCTGTAGTGTGGCGTATTTCGACCAGACTGCTTGAATTGCTTCGGTAAAGGACATTGTTCCGCGCCTCCCGCGTTTCCCGGTACCTTAGTGTTAGAATGTGGACAGGGGGCGGATCAAGACCTGTTGAAAAACCCTATGGGGCGTTGTGCGTGCACCGGCGCAGGGCCCGCGGCATCATTCGGCCCCGCTGGTCATTTCTATTGATGCCGTCTTTTCCTGTTTCGCGCCGTGCCCGCGGCGCTTGCCCATGGCCGGGCGAATGACACTCCACATAAGAGCCAGAAACATGAGGCCGTAGGGGATGATGATTGCGGCCAGCGCTACGATAAAAAATTTTTCCATCAATGAGTGACCTTCAACAGTTTTGTAGGTTTTCAGCGCTAATCTGTTTCCGGAGTTAAGTGTGTATTTGTTGTTCCTTGCCGGAGGCATCAATGAAGTTGCGTAACGTTGCCCTTGCAGCCGCGGTTATTATTGCGGCGCTGTCCTTCAAATCAGGTGCGGCGCAGGCCGGCGGTGATATGTCCGGCGGAGAATCCGAGCGCTACGCTCCCGAGCGCTACCCCGATGTTGAGCGCACCGATATCAGGCGCCAATATTACCGCGCGCCTTACGGGGCTGACTATGGGCCTGCATACGGGCGCACCTACATATATGGGAGCTACTACCGGCCCTATCGGCTGCACCATTATTCTTACGCGCTCCCGAACTATTATACGTATTATTACCCGCGCCGCTGGTATAACCGCAGATTTTACCACAGAATTTACCGTGCGCCGAGATATCGCGCCCCCTACAGCGGCTACTCCTACCGGTACAGATAATCCGGTTCTTTTATATTGTATTTTTTAACGGCCAGGTTTTGCCGGGAGAGTCCTGACCCTAGGGTCGAATGGCATTTTGAGTTCCCGAAGTTAAAGATCAGCGGCGATAGATCCACCCCAGAGCGGCGCCGGTGGCGGTGAACTGAATCAGCTGGAAAACGGTGTGATACAGCAGAAATTGTGAAACGGGCTCAATCTGAATTTTCGCGGCTGTTGCAAATCCCATGGCCGTGTAAACCATCAGGCCGATAATCAGGTTGAATTTAATGCCCTGAAGGATGGGATTTCCGCCTTTGTAGAAGAACGGGTAGAGATAGCCGATCACGAGGCCCTGAATGAGTATGGCGGCAATACCGAGCGGCATAATCGGATGTTCGCGCGTCACAGCCCCCCAGGACACATAGAGATCATGGAACCAGATCAGATGCCACGGGTAGGCCCATGCCATGGTGATCACGAAATAGGCCAAAAGGAATGCGGCATTCTTTTTCATAGGACATGCTCTGATTATAATTGCATAATGAAAGTAATATAACTTAGGTCAATTTTATGATGCAAGTGTTTTTATGGTAGCGAAAAAAGAACATCATCTCAGAACGGGCTGCCCCATTGCCTGCGCCCTGGATATCATCGGTGACCATTGGAACTTATTGATTATTCGCAACCTGATGTTTCTTGGCCGGCATGAATACAAGGATATGCTGGCGGCCGAAGAGGGCATTTCCAGCAATATCCTGACCAGCCGCCTCAAGAAACTTGAGCAAGCCGGATTGATAGCGTCCTCACCGCACGCCAAGAGCAAACGCCGGAAATTGTATTATCTGACGGACAAGGGAAAAGGCTTGCTTCCCGCCATGCTGGAGATCTCCAGATGGTCGGATAATTATCTTTCGGAGTGGGTCCTCATACCGGAGGAAAAAAGAGTTTTACTGGATACTCCGCCTCAGGCAGTGGCGAGAAAAGTTCTGCGCCAGCTCAGTGAATGGGAAGACCAATTTATCACGCCGGCTTGATGCTTTTGAGGCGCACATTCCGCTTGTACCGCTGAGCGTCACACCCCATATATATTTCAGCAAACCCGGCGCCGCATTGGGCCGGGTACCGTGTTTTGGCGCCTGAATGGGCCAAGGGCGGATAAATACGGCATACCAGTCGCTACAGTCAGGACTAAACACATGTCGCGTACTTCTCTTCTCAACAGCCCTTTATTGCTGGGTTTCGATGAAATCGAGCGGGTTCTTGATCGCCTCGGCAAGGGCTCGGGCGACGGCTATCCGCCCTATAATATCGAGCGGCTGGCGAATTCTGATGGCGGTGAACTGCTTCGCATAACCCTTGCCGTCGCTGGGTTTACGCTGGACCAGCTCGATATCTCTGTGGAAGACAGCCAGCTGTCGATCAGCGGAAAGCAGGACGAGGGTGATGAGAGCGTCTATCTGCATCGCGGCATCGCGGCCAGGCAGTTTCAACGTACTTTCGTCCTTGCCGATGGCATTGAGGTTCAAAGCGCGGATCTGAGCAATGGTTTGCTGTCAATCGACCTGGAGCGCCCGGAACCCGAGCGGCTGGTTAGAAAAGTCGAAATCACACAATCTAAATAGTTTACGGGTAGAATGGTTCCCGGGCCAAATAGTACTTTAAGGATTGCGTTGTACAATCCAGTGGATCTGGACCAAAAGCCTGCCGAAAAGGAGGCAATCATGATGGAAAATGAGCATAGCGTAAATAATACTGAACAGGCCGTGATGAGCATGCTTGATTTTGCCCGGCTGGGCGAGGGCCAGGTGGCCTATGTCAAACAGATCGACAGCTCGCAAGCCCGCCGCCTGTTTCCGTCCATCATCGGACTGCCGGACGGCATCGATTTATTTGCAGTGGTGAATGCCGACGGAACGCCTCTCGGACTGACTGACAGCCGGAATTCGGCTATCGCCAGCGCAATGGAGTATGACCTGGAGCCGGTCAGCGTCCACTAGACTCTTATCCGTTATGACTGAACCACCCGCTCCTCCATTAAGGTTACTCGCCAGGGAGGTGGGGAGTGTGTGCGGAGCGGTGAGAGGCCCAGCGGCAAGAGTTTTACGCCGCGTGCTCTTTTTCTGCTTCCGTCAGCACCGCGTAGACCATTTCGTCAGTGCGCGCGTTGCGCAGATTCTCCACTGCCGAGGGCATCCGCAGGAAGCGTGATAAACGCGCCAGCGCTTTAAGGTGGTCCGCTCCAGCGCTCTCCGGCGCAAGCAGCAGGAACACCAGATCAACAGGCTCGGAATCCACTGCTTCAAAATTAATAGGCTGCTCAA
>CAYOEI010000003.1:0-4074 GCA_964402825.1 uncultured Hyphomicrobiaceae bacterium | reverse complement strand
GGACGCGTTTGCCGGCATGTCATTTACGCTCTGTCGCTCGGGCGCTACCTGAAACAGATAGAAGGCATAGCCTGCCGGCAGAATGACGGCAGCTGGCAACTTTGACGGCTGGAGGATGGCAAATTCATTTTTTACACTAATCTGGAGAGCGCTAAGGGGCAGGAGCTGGAGGCGTGCCCGAAGGCAGCGCTGTGTTTTCACTGGAAGAGTTTGCGCCGGCAGATTCGATTGCGCGGACTTATAGAGCAGGTCGGCGACGCGGAAGCAGACGCCTATTTCGCCAGCCGCTCAAAGGGCAGCAGGATAGGCGCGTGGGCGTCTCGGCAGTCACGCACCCTGGAGAGCCGTTTTGCTCTGGAAAAGGCAGTCGCGAAATTCACCGCCAAATATGGGTTGGGGAAAGTACCGCGCCCGCCGCATTGGTCCGGCTTCCAGCTTAACCCGCTGGAAATCGAGTTTTGGCACGACCGCCCGTTCCGGCTGCACGACAGAATCATATTTTCCCGCAATTCTGAAAATGAAGCATGGTCCAAAGCCAGGCTTTACCCGTAATATGGCCAATAACTCCTAGCCTGCTGGCACAGACAAAAATTGATCGGACAGGTGATGACAATCATTCCCAATGAAGACCGCAAGACCCTTATACTGACCGGCGCCAGCCGCGGGATTGGCCATGCCACGGTCAAGCGTTTCTCCACCGCGGGATGGCGGGTTATAACCTGTTCGCGGCATGGATTTCCGGAGAACTGCCCCTGGGAGGCGGGACCCGAAGACCATATCCAGGTTGATTTGGGCGACCCTGAAGATACCGGGCGGGCGATTGGTGAAATGAAGCAACGCCTGGCCGATCAGGGCAACCGGCTTAATGCGCTGGTGAATAACGCCGCCATTTCACCCAAAGGTGAGAATGGCGAACGGCTCGGCGCCATCGATATGCCGCTTGCCGACTGGCAGAAGGTATTTCAGGTGAACTTCTTCGCCCCGATCATGCTTGCACGCGGCTTGATGGATGAACTTAAACTTGCCCAAGGGGTCGTGCTGAATGTGTCGTCGATCGCTGGTAGCCGGGTACATCCTTTTGCCGGTGCGGCTTATGCCACATCAAAGGCTGCGCTGGCTTCGCTCACCCGGGAAATGGCATCATCTTTCGGGCCGCAGGGTATTCGCGTCAACGCCATATCACCGGGTGAAATCGACACGACGATCCTGTCACCTGGAACCGAAAAGATTGTTGAAGAGCAAATTCCCATGCGCCGGCGCGGTGAGCCCGAGGAGGTGGCCAAGGCGATTTATTTCCTGTGCACTGACCAGTCGAGCTATGTGAACGGCGCCGAGCTGCACATCAATGGCGGGCAGCATGTATAGAATGAGGACTTCTGTCCTGATTCTCTTTGTATTAGCTCTGAATTTTTATTCCCACGCTGCAAACGCACAACAGGCTCAATGGAGCGTTGAAACGCTCAAATTGCCATCACCGGCAGTCAGATTGTTTATGATTCCGGGCAGTCCTAAATTCAACCGGAACAGGATCAAGACCAGGAGTAGTGGCTGGTTTTCTCTGAGAAAGTGCGATGGCAAGGTTTGCGTCAGGGCTTTGAAAAGCAGTTATCAGCGTGCCGCTCCGCCGCGTAATGCGCTGCCCGATGCTGAAGTCACCAAGGGTAAGAATAATATTCGCGCCGTCTGGCTCGCCGCCCCGACGCAGCGCTATGACCATGGCGTGCTGGGAGACGCTATCGAGGCCGGGAGCGTGGAGGTTAAAGACGACGAGAAGAAGCGCCAGACGGGGAACTTACGGGGTAGTGCGGTGTGCGAGGACCGGTTCGCGCGGCTGATGGATCTCGATGGTGACGGCAGCGATGAAATCATCGTGGTGAAAAGTGATCTGAACAAGGGCGCAGCGCTGGCGGTGCTCATTCTTAATGCCCATGGTCTTGAGATCGCCGCCGAGACGCCTCCCATTGGCCAGGCGAATCGCTGGCTCAATCCGGCGGGAATCGCCGATTATGATGGCGACAAGCGTAACGATAGCGCGATTGTTGTGACGCCGCATATCGGCGGGAGACTGGAGTTCTGGGAATATCGCGGCCGTAAACTGCACCGCAAGAATCAATTGAATGGTTTTTCCAATCACGTGATCGGGTCGCGTGCGCAACGGATGAGTGTGAGCGCTGATTTCAATGGTGACGGCATAACCGATCTGGCGCTGCCCGCGCACGACCGGCGGGCGATACGGATTATCTCGCTGGCGGGTGGCCCGGTGGCTCAAATTGCGCATATAGCACTGCCGGGCAGGGTCGTGACGGAGATCATTGCGATCCGGGCGCGCGATGCAACGCGTCCTGTATTGGTGATGGGGCTGGATACCGGCCAACTTGCCATTTTGAGGTAACGCTCTGGCAAGCCGATTGTTCTGGCAGATGGTGTTACCTGGTCCGGCGTGCGGATAATCTTGTCATCACAGGCGGCTGGTATGCGGACCCGCCGTCCCGGAGGATCCGTTCAACCAGCTTGCCAATATTGTCACTGCCTTGCTTAGGCACAGAAACAGGCGCGCGCTCCGGTGTAGTGCTGCCATCATTTATGTACCACCTCGACGCTAGAATGATTGCCGGGTTCGTCCCGTTGGGACCGACACCTGAGTCGACTGCATATATCCGGCCATTCTGGCGCGCCTTGATCATTGCCGCCATATGCGGCCACTGGAAGAAGCTTGCCTTACTATACGGGCGGATGACCACGTGGTGGCGCAACAGCCCGTTGCGCTGCAATATCAGGAGATAGCTCGTTGCGTTAGTGGCTTCATCGACACAATCGAGCTGGCCGCTGGCGTTCATGAATTCCAGGCTGGCCCTGTCATTCGACGTTCCTGTCGCGGGGCCCACACGCCGCTCCATCCAGCCGATGGCATGGGCAATCGCCCGGCGCTCCTGAGCCGGAGTGTCCTTGGTGCGGGCATAGTCCATCAGGACCGTGATGTCGCGGATGTCGGCGTTGGTGAAGGTAAAGCTTTCCTGCTTCTGGCAGCCATGCGCATGGCAGACTGTCACGGTGTTTCCGCGCGGCGGCTTGGCGTTATTATAGTCCGCATAGTGAAGTTCCGGGGGACCGCCATTACGGAATGTAAAACCGCAAAGCAGAGTGGCGCCGGCCAGAATGGCGATAGCCTTGATGTTGCGAAACGCAATGTGAAACGCTGTCATGCGGAAGTCCCCAGAGCGTTTTCAGCAATCCCCTGCAGTACTGAAAACACCCTAGGATTCGAATCCACGTCTTAACGTTTGGTAAACATGCGCAAGCAGACGTGCTTATGCGGCTGCTTTCAGATTGTCACGCGCGCGATCCAGCCCGCGCTCAAGGCGATCGAACATTTCATTGATTTCATCTGCTGTGATGATGAGGGGAGGGCACATAGCCAGCGTCTCGCTCGCGATGGCCCGGACGATCAGGCCTTCATCCTGGCACATGCGCGAAGCCATCGCCGCCACGCCCTGTTTGGGATCGAATGCTTTTTTCGTGGCCTTGTCCGCGACAAGCTCAACGCCGCCGATCAGTCCCACGCCGCGGGCCTCTCCAACCAGCTCATGCGAAGCAAGGGCATTGAGACGCGATTGGAATACCGGCGCTACGGATTTTACGTGGCCCACAATATTGTCGCGCTCGTAAATCTCCAGCGTCTTGAGGCCGATTGCCGTGGAGAGCGGGTGGCCCGAATAGGTATAGCCATGCCCGAAGACGCCAATCTTCCGGCTTTCGTCCAGCATCGCCTGATAGACATCTTCTGAAACCGTTATCGCCCCGAGCGGGGCGTAGGCCGAGGTAAGCGCCTTGGCGACAGTAATGGTGTCTGGTTTCATGCCGAATGTCTGGGAACCGAACATCTCACCCGTCCGTCCAAAGCCGCAAATTACTTCGTCGGCAATAAACAAAATGTCATATTTGTTGAGTACGTCCTGGATTTTCCTAAAATAGCTTTCCGGCGGCACGACAACGCCGCCCGCGCCCATCACCGGCTCGGCGATGAAAGCGGCGACTGTATCAGGCCCCTCCTGCTGGATGAGGTCATCCAGTTCG
>CAYOEI010000002.1:0-13497 GCA_964402825.1 uncultured Hyphomicrobiaceae bacterium | reverse complement strand
GGGTGGTGGCCATTGTCACCGCCGCCGGTCTGATTGCCGTCGGGCGCAGCGGGTCGAAACCCCCTGAAGGCGTGTCGCTGGCGACCTTCATAGCGCTTGGCATCGGGCTGCATAATCTGGGTGAGGGACTTGTCGTGGGCGCGGCCTTCGCGACCGGTGAAACCGCGCTCGCCTCGTTCCTGGTTATTGGCTTCATCATCCATAATGTAACCGAAGGCTTTGGCATCGCCGCGCCGCTCACCAAATCGCGGCCCACATTCGCGACCTTCGCCGGGCTCGCGCTGCTTGCGGGTTTACCGGCGTTGCTCGGCGTGTTCCTTGGCGCTCAGGCCGTTAATCCGCTGTGGACGGCAATCTGTTTTGGCATCGGCGCTGGCGCAATCGCGCAGGTTATTTTTGAAATCACATCCCTTATTGCGCGCCAGAATGGTGCGGCCAAACTCACGAATCCCCCTGTGCTCGGCGGTCTCGTCACCGGGCTTGTGGTGATGTATGTCACAGCGCTGTTGGTCTAACGCGCGTATATTCTGCGCGGCTGTGTGCACATCAGGGGTTCATGCATGAAATCGGACATTGTCATTGTCGGCGGCGGCATCATGGGCAGCGCCGCTGCGTATTTTATCGCCGCGCGCAGCTTTTCAGGCAGCATTTGCGTCATCGAGCCGGACAATACATACGCCAAAGCTTCCACTCCTGCGGGCGCCGGGGGTATCAGGCGGTTGATGTCGCGGCCTGAGAACATTCGCATGTCGCAATTCAGCATTGATTTTTATGCTGACTTTCAATCGGTTATGGCTACAGAGGACAATCCGGCGGATATTGAGTTTCGCCGTCAGGGGTATCTGTTTTTAACAGATGCGGATGGCGTCGCCAGCCTCACCGCAAATTATGAGACGCAATTTAATGAGGGCGTGCCGGCGGACCTTCTGGATGTGGATACGCTGCGGGCTCTGTTTCCTTCGGTCGGGACAAAAAATGTGGCTCTGGCCTGTCATTCGCCGCAGGATGGCTGGATAGACCCGCACGCCGCGCTGATGGGGTTTCGCAAGAAGGCTTCGAGCCTTGGGGTCACATATGTGAAGGACCGTGTGGCCGGGTTTGAAACCTCCGGCGTCTCGGTCAAACGCGCCATGCTGGAATCTGGCGAGACCATATCGGGAGATATTTTTATCAATACCGCGGGCGCATGGGTTGACGATATCGCCGCCATGACGGGCGCAAAACTACCCGTGGTTCCAATGTGCCGGGTCCAGCATTTCTGGCGCTGTTCCCAGGAGATCGAGCCGCTGCCGCTCATCAAGGATGACAGCGGCGCCTTCTTCCGGCCCGAGGGTGACGGGTTCGCTGGCGGGAGGCCGAGCTGGGAGGTCCAGCCTGGTTTCACGTGGGATATCGACAGAGGGTATTTCGCGAATTATTTTGAAGACACCGTCTGGGAACTTCTCGCCAACATGGTGCCGAAATTCCAGACCATCAAGCTGGAGCGCAGCTGGGCCGGGCATTACGCTCAGAACCTGTTTGATGGGAATATGATTATCGGTACCTATTCCAAAGGTCATGACAATCTTCTCACGGCGTGCGGTTTCTCCGGTCATGGCATCATGCACGCACCGGCTGTCGGGCGGGCGCTGTCGGAGCTGGTAATCGATGGAGAATTTCAAACCCTTGATCTGTCTCGCATGGGCTTTGCGCGGGTACTTGACGATAAGCCCTACAGCGAAACGGGGATTAAATAGAATGGATTTCCTGGCATGAATTGCACGCCAATATGAGTGACGATGAAAAACAAAACGGCCGGGCGCACAAGCACGGCCTCCATGATCCTTCAGCGTGGGTGCGCCGTTTCCTCCCCGGTATCAAGGAGAAGGGGCGCATTCTCGATGTCGCCTGCGGGGCGGGGCGGCATATGCGCCTGGCGCTGGAGGCGGGCTACACCGTCACCGGCATCGACAAGGATCTCTCGCAGGTTGAGGATCTCGCGGCGCGCAAGGACGTTGGTCTCATTGAGGCGGACCTTGAGACCGGGCGCGCGTTTCCGCTGAAGGACATGGCGTATGACGGCGTGATCGTCACCAACTATCTGTGGCGGCCAATCCTGAGCGGCATCATTGGATGCCTGGCCGATGACGGGGTGCTGATTTACGAAACCTTCGCCGCCGGGCATGAACGCCGGGGCACGCCCTGCAATCCGGATTTTCTGCTCAAGGCCAATGAATTGCTTGAAGCGGTCTTGCCGCATCTCACCATTGTGGCTTATGAGCATGGTCTGTGCGGCGGGGATTATCCTAAAGTCGTGTCGCGTATCGCGGCTTGCGGGCCCAAGCATCCTTGGGCAGGGGATATACCTGTTTCAATCTGAAGCCTGCTCTGCTCGTCAAATAGTGGTGTGCGCGCCTTGAAAGTGGCGCAATGGCCGCCAAAATGCACAATGAGAGTGGAGTGCATTCAAGAGGAAGATACGCATGGCTTTTGGCAGAACGGCATTGATCCTGGCAATGGGGCTGGCGCCGATGCTTCTCGTCTCCCCGCCAGGCATGGCCAGCCCATATGTCACGGCCTATTCGCGTTACGGGAATGGCGAGGTTCGCGCGCCTGTAAGAGCGGCTGAGTTCGGATACCAGGTCAAACTCCCCGGCGGTCCCTGGCTCTATTGCGAAACTAACAGCCTTATTTTCGGCAGAAACCGGCCATGCAGCGAAACCCTGCGCCGCCAGACCCTGGATTTTTGGGAAACGATGTCGGAAGAAAGCAACAGCAGGTAATGCCCCTTGCCTTTTGCAAGCCGCCAGACCCTTTCTTGTTTAAACGGACGATTGCCGGCATCAGCGGCTACATCAACCCCTGTTCCCGAAAATAGCGCTCCGCCCCGGGATGCAGTGGTGCGGTCGTGCCGGAACTGATCATGCTAGCCGGGTCGAGGCCGCGCATGGCGGGATGCAGCTTCTTCAACTCGGAAAGGTTGTCGAAGATTGTCTTGACGAACCCGTAAACCATATCGTCGGACGCATCTGCCGATGTGACGACCGTGAGGGTGGAACCAAACGTGGCGACCGGAGCCGTCATGCCGGGATAGGTGCCGGCGGCGATGATCGTCTTGGCCAGATATGGATTGGAAGCCAGTAATCCGTCAATCGCCGCGCCACTCAGATCGACCAGAACCCCGTTACAGAGCTTCATAACCTGCTCGACCACCTCATTGGGATGGGTGTTGACGAGGAATATGGCCTGGACACGGTCGTGGCAGAACGCAAGGGTCTGCTCCTTTCCAGTCAACTCTTCAAGCAGCGAGAAATCCTTGGGCGTCAATTTCTTCGCCTTCATCACCATATCCGCGCTGATGCGTGTCTTGGTAAAGCGGCGGCCGATATTGACCCGTTTGCCCCTCAGGTCATCGAGAGAGGTGATGCCCGCGTCACGCCGGGCAATCAGCGTGACCGGCTGAGCGTGGAGGGAGAATACGCTGCGCAGGGTGTCGAGCTTTTCGTGCGCATATTGCACGGGCCCGGTACCGGTGATCGCGAAATATTGCCAGTCGGAGCGCGCCAGGCCGAAATCCGCCGCGCCGTTCTGGACATTGACCAGATTTGTATAGGATTCGGGTGCGTCTCCGCGGGACAAGGGCAGCAGGCTGCAGCCCTGGCCATCGGAATTGCGAGTGATCAGCCGGCAAATACCGCGTCCCAGAGAATAGGTGGGACTGCCCCGCTCGCCAGCGCCGATGGCGATCTCTTCAGCCGCGCGAGCGCTTCCTGTGACCAGAAAAAAGGCCAAGGCGAATGTCGAAATAATCAAGCCTGCTATACGTAACATCACCATTTCTCCCGTGATGCCCAATTTGCGACTATACTCCCAATACCTATAGCGTCAATGAAGTGTAAGCATCATCATGCGTGTTCCGCTTGACTTGGCGCGCGTCATCAACAAATATCTGCCCAAATTCTGGTCAGGCCCGTTTTTTCGAGCCGCCGACCTGCACATGGAAGACTTTTTTTGGCGCGCTACCGGCTATCGCCTATTTGAGCGCTTAAAGATATCACCGGGAGGCAGGATGGTCACCACCCGTCAGCGAAGGTTCGCCCGCGGGTGCTATACTGCTTTGGGTATTGGTAAAATGGCTGAAAAGCTGAAGATAGAAGATTGTATCAACAATGCCTGCCCCTGGTCGGGCAAGCCAGTCAGCGCGGATTCGCTTGCTGTCTATCGCGGCCAAACCATCGGGTTTTGCAATCGCGGATGCCGGGACAAGTTTCTCAAGGCTTCCGGCATGTTTGACGTGTTGATCGAGGGACGTAAATAACACCCGTGTTTGAAACTCTCTCAGATCGCCTCTCCGGCATATTCGATAAACTCACCGGCCGGGGTGCGCTTAGTGAAAGCGATGTGACCGCCGCCATGCGCGAGGTGCGCCGGGCGTTGCTTGAAGCTGACGTGGCGCTGGAGGTGGTGCGCGGCTTCATCGAAACCGTGCAGGAAAAGGCGCTCGGACAGGAAGTCCTCAAATCGGTGACGCCGGGTCAGCAGGTTATCAAGATCGTCAATGACGAAATCACCGCGATGCTCGGCGATGAGGCCGTTGGCCTTGACCTCAAAGCCAAGGCGCCGGTGCCGATCATGCTGATCGGCCTTCAGGGCTCGGGCAAGACGACCACCTGCGCCAAGATCGCCCTGAGGCTTACGAAGCAGAACAGGAAAAAGGTTCTGATGGCCTCGCTCGACACCCAGCGCCCCGCCGCGCAGGAACAGTTGCGCATTCTGGGCGAGCAGGTTGGGGTCGATACGCTGCCCATCAAAAAGGGGCAGACTCCGATCCAGATTTCGAAGCGCGCCATCAAGGACGCCAAGACCGGCGGCTATGACGTGGTCATACTCGACACCGCCGGGCGCACTCATATCGATGAAGAGTTGATGGCCGAGACGGCCGAAATCCACCAAGTTACCAAACCCCATGAGACGCTGCTTGTCGCTGACGCGCTGACCGGACAGGACGCGGTCATTCTCGCTAAAAGTTTCGATGACTGCGTGCCGCTTACCGGCATTGTGCTCACCCGCGTCGACGGCGACGGGCGCGGCGGCGCGGCGCTTTCAATGCGGGCTGTGACCGGCAAGCCCATCAAACTCATTGGCACCGGCGAAAAGATCGAAGCGCTTGAGGATTTCCACCCCGACCGTATCGCCAACCGCATCCTCGGCATGGGCGATGTTGTTTCTCTGGTTGAGAAGGCGGCCGAGACGCTGGACGCGGCGAAGGCGGAGAAGATCGCCCAAAAGATGCGCAAGGGCATCTTTGATCTTGAAGATCTGTCGGACCAGCTCAAGCAGATGGAGAAGATCGGCGGCATGTCGGGTGTGCTCTCCATGCTGCCGGGCCTCGGTAAAATGAAGAAGCAGATCGAGGCTGCCGATCTCGACAATTCAGTCGTCAAACGCCAGCAGGCGATCATCTCCTCCATGACCGCAAAAGAGCGCCGCGTGCCGAAGCTGCTGAATGCATCGCGCAAAAAACGCGTGGCGTCGGGCTCAGGGACGTCCGTGCAGGACATCAACAAGCTGCTGAAGATGCATCGCCAGATGGCGGACATGATGAAGAAGATGGGCAAGGGCAAAGGCGGCCTCGCCAAGCTGTTTGGCGGCGGCGGGATGCCGGAGATGCCCGAAGGTTTTGACCCTCAAGGTGCACCACCCGGCATGCCGGGTGTACCGCCGGGGTTGCCGGGATTGCCGGGGCTTGGGCAAGGCGGTTTGCCGCCGGGACTGCCCGGACTGCCGGGTAAGAAGAAATGAATATTTGAGTATGTCCCCCTCACCCTCCCGCTCGAGCGGGTCACTCCCTCTCCACCGAGGAGAGAGGGGCGGGGTGAGGAGAAACATTATTGAGAACCAAGAGAACCAAGAGAACCAAGAGAACCAAAGGAACTGAGTTCATGTCACTGAAAATCAGAATGTCGCGGGGCGGGGCCAAGAAGCGCCCCTATTACCGCATCGTGATCGCCGATTCGCGCATGCCGCGTGATGGCCGCTATATCGAGCGCGTGGGCACTTATGACCCGCTGCTTCCCAAGGACCATGAGAGCCGGGTTACGCTGGTCGAGGACCGGATCAAATATTGGCTGAGCGTTGGCGCGCTCCCTTCCGATCGCGTGAACCGCTTTCTCGATGCCGCCGGCATCATGAAACGTGAGGCGCGCAATAATCCGCAAAAAGCCCTGCCGGGTCAAAAACGCCTCGATCGCGAAGAATCCAAGCGCGAGGCTGAAGAAAAGGCCAAGGAAGAAGCAGCCGCTGCGGCAGCAGCTCCCGCCGAAGAGGCGCCTGCCGAGGAGGCTCCCGCGGAAGAAGCACCCGCTGAGGAAGCTCCAGCAGAAGAAGCAGCAGCTGAAGCTCCCACAGAAGAAGCAGCAGCTGAAGCTCCTGCCGAGGAAGCTCCAACAGAAGAAGCTCCAGCAGAAGAAGCCGCAGCTGAAGCTCCTGCCGAGGAGGCATCTGCTGAAGAGGCTGCGGCTGAGAAAGCTCCCGCTGAAGCCGAAGAAGAGAAAAAGGACTAGAGCGCATTGGCGCCTTGCAGTTACCGGTGATGAACGATGCCGGATGAAGGCGTCAAACGTGTTTGTCTTGGCCGCGCCATTGGGGCGCGCGGCCTCAAGGGCGAGGTCCGCATCAAGACCTTTACCGAAGACCCGATGGCCATTGCCAGCTACGGCTCCTTGGAAAATGAGGCGGGCACGCGCTGCTTCGAGATATCGAATGTGCAGAGCGTCAAGGACGGCGTCGTCGTCCGGCTGAAGGGGGTTTCCACCCGCGAGGATGCTGAAGCGCTCAAGGGCGTTGAGTTCTATGTGGATCGTACGGCGCTGCCCGAAGTGGAGGACGACTCTGCCATATATTATGCGGATCTGATCGGGCTGGTGGCCATTGACGGCAATGGCGCGGCGCTCGGCCAGGTCGTCTCGGTGCAGAATTTTGGCGCCGGCGATCTGCTGGAGGTGCGTCCCGCCACGGGCGGCGCCACTGTTCTTGTGCCATTTACCCAAGAGATCGTCCCTGACATCGACCGGGAGGCGGGCTGGTTGCTTATGCTGCCGCCAGAGGGGATATTCGAGGACTAGGCCCTGGGGAGCCCCAAGGGTCCTCGTGATGTTTGCCAGGAGTTCTCCATGCCCAGACGCCGGGTATTTGCAGCAACGGCCGGTACGCCCCGCCTGGGTGGGCGCGCTGGCCAATTTTGCCGAGATGGGCACACGGGACTACCCGCCGCTGGTTCGCCGCAGACTGATGATCGTCAATGTGATGGCGTATCTGATCGCCGTCTTCTCTCTGATTTATGCCGCCCTGTTCGCATTCTTTGGCCTGGCGGCCTATTTTTCGCTGATTGTTGCAAACCTGATACTGGTCGCGGTCGCGCTGCTGGCCCCGCTTGCCCACCGCTTCAGCGATATAAGTGCCGCGCTGATCATCGCTGGCGCCGAATATGTGGCCCTGTTCTTCTTCGTACGCACGCTCGGCCACGACTCAGGCATTCAGATCAACTACATGGTTGCCGCCGCGGTTCCTTTCGCCATTTTCGGCCTGTCGCGCCTGTGGCTTGTCATCACCACCTTCGCTCTCGGGCTGGCACTACACATGGTGTCCTGGTTCTTGTATCCGGCGCCAAGCGCGCTCATCCCGACTGATCCGTTCCTGCTCAACAATCTCTATGTGTCTTCGGTTGTTTCCACGGGCTGCATCATCGCCGTCATCGTTCTCTATGCCTTCTCATTGGCCGAGGATGCGCGCGCCGAAGCCGACGCCCTGCTCGCCAACATGCTCCCTGAAAGCATCGCGGAGCGGCTGAAGGCCGGCCCAGGAGAATTGCTGTCCGATAATGTGGAGAACGCGTCGGTGCTGTTTACCGACCTTGTCGGCTTTACGCCGCTGGCGCGCGAGCTGGGGGCGGAGCGGACGGTTGCGCTGCTGGATGATATTATAACCGAATTCGACGATATAGCGGCGACCCATGGCGTTGAGAAAATCAAGACGATTGGCGATGGGTACATGGCGGTTGCGGGGGTGACCTCGCCGCTGCCTGATCACCATGAGTGTTTGACGCGCATGGCGCTTGAATTGCCTGGCGTTATCGAGAATTTGTCGCAGATGCGCGGAATTGAATTGCAGATCAGGATAGGGATAGCCAGCGGGCCGGTCATGGCGGGGGTGATCGGCACCGACAGGTTTTCCTATGATGTCTGGGGTGAGACGGTCAATCTGGCGTCGCGGCTTGAATCACATGGTCAGCCGGGCAAGGTGCATGTGTCGGGCGAAGTTCAGAGCGCGCTCAGTGACAAGTTTCAATTCGAGCCTCGCGGGGCCATTGAAATCAAGGGTGTGGGGATGCTGGAAACCTGGTTTCTGGTGCATGAGAAAAAATGTTAAACTGATTGAACTTGTCTTTTTTGTCCTGGGTTTTGATGGTATTCGCTAGGTCTTATATCTATTGGAAAAATCTAACAATTTCCGCAAAAGCGGGAATTCATTTATGATGACCCATGATAGCACCCTGGACCGCGCGTGTTCTCACATTGCTGCCCGAAATGTTTCCCGGGCCGCTTGGGGCCAGCCTGATTGGCAAGGCGCTTGAGCAGGGCGTGTGGGCGCTTGATGTAACCGGCATTCGCGAATATGCAACGGATAAGCACCGCAGTGTCGACGACACGCCTGCGGGGGGCGGCCCGGGTATGGTGATGCGCGCCGACGTCCTCGGGCCAGCCGTTGATGCGATGATCGAGAAAGCGCCCGACGCGCCGCTCATCGCACTTTCTCCGCGTGGCAAACCGCTGACCCAGGCGCGCGTTCGGGCGCTGTCGCAAGGACCCGGCATATCGCTATTATGCGGACGTTTCGAGGGGCTGGACCAGCGGCTGCTGGACGCCCGCGACATTGAAGAAATCTCCATTGGAGATTTCGTTCTTGCGGGGGGCGAAGTGGCCGCCTGCGTTGTTATCGAGGCCACTGTGCGCCTGCTGCCTGGCGTTATTGGCGATGCGGCGTCGCTTGACTGTGAGAGTTTTGAGGAGGGGCTGCTTGAATATCCCCACTACACCCGGCCACGCGAATGGGAGGGGCGTGAAATCCCGCAAGTGCTGCTGTCGGGTGACCATAAAAGAATAGACGAGTGGCGGCGTGCACAGGCGGAAAAGATCACAATGGAAAGACGCCCGGATTTGTGGGAGCATCTGAAAATCACTGGTGCCGGGGAAAACAGGGATGAGTGAAACAAGCAAATTCTATGAAGTGCCAGCGGGGAAGATCGCGGCGGTTGTCACTTATCTGGAGATGCGATCACCGCCGCCAACTGGCGAAGAGCGAGCAGATTCTCGTGTCGAGATTCGGCGCATCGAAAATCCTGACCCTGATTGGTACCTGAAACTGTTCAAAGAGATAGGCGAAGATCTGCTCTGGTTTGGGCGTCTCACAATTGACGGAGAAGATCTTCACTCCCTCCTGTCTGACCCAAACTATGAGGTATATGTCTTGCGGGCTGATGGCGAAGACGCAGGTTTGCTCGAGCTAGATTTTCGTACCCAGGAGGAATGCGAGCTAAGTTATTTCGGTATTGTGCCGTCTCTCGTGGGCAGCGGTGCGGGTCGTGTATTGATGTCACACACCATAGAGATCGCATGGTCACGGTCGATAAGACGCTTCTGGCTTCACACCTGCACCCTGGATCACCCAAGAGCATTACCATTTTATCTGCGCGCGGGCTTTACAGCCTACAAGCGGGAAATCGAAATTGCCGATGATCCGCGATTATCAGGAGTGCTTCGGCGCGATGCGACACCTGATGTACCGATTATCGAGAATTAAGCGCATTTAAAGCCAGCGTGAAAATTCTTCATCATCGCGGCGTGACCCCATCGACAAACCAGTCTAACTGCGTTAGAAAACGCGCCAGCCACCGGGGCGTCAGATTCCGGGGCGGATATTGGCCTCATATAGCCATCAGGCGGTAGGTCAAAAGATAAACCGGCCTCATATAGCCGATAGGCGGCAGGTCAAGGATCAAGTCCAATTAAAAAGAATGGTGAGCGCCGCCACACGCGGAAGCTGCCCGAATGAAAGGTTTAAGTTATGAATATCATCGAAGAGATCGAAAAAGAGCATGTGAAGGAACTTGAGGCCAAGCGCGCCATTCCTGAATTTGGCCCTGGTGACACGGTTAAGGTTTCCGTCAAGGTGAAGGACGGCGAGCGCGAGCGCGTCCAGATTTATGAGGGCGTTGTTATCGCCCGCGACGGCGGCGGCTTGCATGAGAGCTTCACGGTAAGAAAAATTTCATACGGCGAGGGCGTGGAGCGCGTGTTCCCGATTTACTCGCCGCTGATCGACAATATCGAAGTGGTGCGCCGCGGCCGGGTCCGCCGCGCCAAGCTGTATTATTTGCGCGGACGCCGCGGCAAGTCAGCCCGTATTCCCGAGCGCCGTGATGCGCGCGCCAAGGGCAAGGCTGCAGCCGCCGCCCGCAAGGCCGCGTCAAAAACCTTTAAGGGGTTCACCAAGCCCAAGGGCGAGGCCGATGACCTCACGCAGATCAAGGGTGTCGGCGAGGAGCTGGTGAAAAAGCTCGACAAGCTTGGCGTGACCAAATTCGAACAGGTCGCCAACTGGACCGACGATGATATCGCCAATGTGGATGAGGTCCTGAATTTCAAGGGCCGCATCGAGCGCGAGAGCTGGACGGAGCAGGCCAGAACGCTGATGGCGGAAGTTACGGTCGAGGAAGTTCCAGCCGGAGATGACAAAGAAGCCAAAGCTTCGGCTGATAAAAAAGCCGGCAAAAAAGACGCAAAAGAAGAAAAATAGACTTCCAAAACCAGAATTTTGTGATCAGGGCTGGCGCTCACGCGCCGGCCCTTTTTGCATTTGCACGCCCGGTGGATTAGCGCGGAACTTGTGCAGTGCAACTAAAATATTGTGCGCTGCATGATGAAAAGATATCCGGCTGTCTTCTGCGTCGTTCTGCCACATTAATACATGCTTAACCTGTTAATATACTGCCTTTTTTTCGCCATACGACCATGTGATGACTTGCATGGTCATCGGTACTGGCAAGTCTGATGACGTCTTAGAAGTCATCGATATATGCTGCACTGCACATATCGCTCTGGCGGGCTCGATATCAAGGCCGATCAGCGCCGCGAGCCTTTCACCAACCTCCCAAAACACATCAACAGTAAAAAGAAGGACGATCGATGAGATTTGTCTCCGCCAGTTTTCTGGCAATGGTTTCGCTCGGTGTCGCGTTCGCCGCACCGGCGCATGCCAACATCTGTAACTTTCCTTGTTTTGACGCAAGCTCTGCGGGCTCAAGTTCTGCGGGCCCAAATTCTGCGGGCTCAGGCGGCGGCGGTGGCGGTTCCAGCGTCCTGGCGATTGCGCGGGGCTATCTTGGCGGCAATCCAACCGGCCGCCGGCGCCTGTGGTGCGCCTATTTCATGAACCTCGTTGAGCGCAAGGCGGGGCGTTCTGGTACCGGCTCGGGCATGGCGCGTTCATATGCGAGTTATGGCCGCCGCGTCTCAAACCCTCGTCCGGGCGACATCGCTGTTCTGCGCCGCAAGGGCGGCGGGCATGTGGGCTATGTGATGTCGACATCCGGCAACAAGGTCACGCTCATTTCCGGCAATTATGGGCGTAAGGTTGGAATTGGCACCTATCCGCGTTCACGCGTGGTGGCTTTCGTCAGGCCATAACAACAAAGTTAAAAACACGAATACAATAAAAACACACTGAGCGGCCGCCCGAAGGGGCGGCCGTTTTTGTGTCAGGCAGTCGCATTGGCCAGTTCGTCCAAACTCTCCCTCAGCGCTCGATCGAGAATCTCAACGCCCTTGTCGAGTTCGGCTTTCGACACGGTCAGAGGCGGTGCGATACGCCAGACCGAGCCGCGCTCGGGCCGGTTTTTGATGTTCATGGACAACCCCAGCTCCATGCAGCGCTTCGTTGTAATCTGGCCCAGCTCAATATGCGGCTCGCGTGTTTCGCGGTCTTTCACCAGATCGATGCCGAGCAGCAAACCCTCCCCGCGAATCTCTCCGATGGCTTCATATTTCTGCTGCAAACTCTCAAGGTTAGCGCGCAAGTATCCGCCCATCTCGCTGGCCCGCTCAATCAGGTTTTCCTTCTCGATCGTTTCAAGAACCGCAAGTCCGGCCAGAGCGGGAAGCGGGTCGGACACATGGCTGGTGTAATAGGAAAAACCCTTCTTGTGCGCCTTTTCCTCAATTTCCTGAGAGGTGATGGTGGCTGCAAGCGGGATGCCGCCGCCAAGGGTTTTCGACACGCTCATAATGTCCGGGATTACGTCAAGCTGAGTTGCCGCGAATTTGTGGCCAATTCGTCCGAACGCGGTTTGCGCCTCATCGAAGATCAGCATCATGCCGCGAGTTTTAGCTTCCTCCTTGAGCTTTTTGAAATAACCCTCTGGCGGGACGAGCACACCGCCCGCGCTCAAGATGGGTTCGGCGATAATGGCTGCGGGCGCGCCGTCGCTCGCCATATCGAACATCCTCAGCCCGGCCTTCATGCAGCTCATATCGCAGTTATCACGGCAATGGCCGATCGGGCACCGGTAGGAATAGGGTTCGGGGATGACGGAGACGCCGGGCACTTTAGGGCCATAACCGCGCCGTTCGCTGGCAAAAGATGCAGCCGCCGCCTGGCCCGTAACCCCGTGCCATGAACCCCCAAGCGCGATAACCTCATATCCGCCGGTGACGAGCTTGGCCATGCGCAGCGCGACTTCATTGCTCTCGGAGCCGGTATTGACGAACATCGAGCGTGACAGCGGGCTGGGCAGCCATTGGCTGAGCTTTTTCGCCAGTTTCACCACGGCTTCCGGGATCATGCCGGAGAACAGGTGAATCCTATCCTCGGCGCCCGATTGTATGGCCTTGACGATGGCCGGATGGCTGTGGCCCAGCGTGGCGCACATCTGCCCCGAAGTGAAATCGAGAATTTCACGCCCCTCGTCGTCGCGCACCGTGGCGCCCTTTGAGGAGACATAGAGTTTTTCGATGTCGCCCTGTCCGTAGCGGATCAAATGATCGCGGGCGGCCTGACGCAGTTCGTTGTCCATAATCTGCCTCCAGAGGAGGCCATAGCGCCTCGCTACATGAGAAAAATTTATTTTAAACTCGCACCTGGTTTATACTCAGAAAATCCACGGGAAAGCGTAGGAATTTTCTCTTTATCCGAGGAAAAGTTGACAGTAAAACGCAATTATTTCATTTATAAAGTGAATTTATTTCATTTAAGAGCCGGACACTCCATGTCTGCATTCAATCTACCGCCTCTCAACGGGCTTCGTGTATTCGAAGCGGCGGCGCGTCTGGGTAGTTTCAAGGCTGCGGCCGAAGAGCTGTGTGTCACACCCTCGGCGGTCAGCCATCAGGTCGCCAATCTTGAAGCGGTACTGAACGTCCCGCTGTTCGATCGCGCGGGCCGCCGTCTCTCCCTGAATGAGGC
>CAYOEI010000001.1:0-15950 GCA_964402825.1 uncultured Hyphomicrobiaceae bacterium | reverse complement strand
ACGCTTACGGAAAATGCTCAGCCCGCCCTCATGGCCGTCTCTGTTGCCGCGGTGCGCGTTCTTGAGCAGGACAAGGGCATCTCCCTTAAAGACAAGGTGAAATATGTTGCCGGCCATTCGTTAGGCGAATATTCGGCTCTGACGGTTGCTGGGTCGCTGGGCCTTGCAGATTCGGCCCGGTTATTGAAAATACGCGGGCAGGCAATGCAGGTGGCAGTGCCGGTTGGCGAAGGCGCCATGGCGGCGCTGCTGGGGCTTGAGTTGGATGACGCCCGGAAACTTGCGGAAGCTGCCGCGCAAGGCGACGTCTGCCAGGTGGCAAACGACAATGCGCCGGGGCAGGTTGTGGTGTCCGGCGCCAAGGCAGCGATAGACAGGGCCATAGAAATGGCGTCTGAGTTCGGCGCACGGCGCGCACTGTTGCTGCCGGTGAGCGCGCCTTTCCATTGTGCGCTGATGCAACCAGCTGCGGATGTCATGGCCGAGGCGCTCTCGAATGTAGAAATAAAAGCGCCTATTGTACCGCTGATTGCAAACGTGGCGGCGGGCGAAGTGAATGATGCCGAAGAGATAAGGACACGCTTGGTTGAACAGGTTACCGGGGTCGTGCGCTGGCGCGAATCGGTGCGTTATATGGCTGACAGCGGGGTCACGACACTTTATGAGATTGGCGCCGGGCGCGTATTGAGCGGATTGGCGCGCCGCATCGAGCGATCGCTTGAAACGGTATCGGTTGGATCACCCGGCGAGATTGATGCGGCCGTGGAAGCACTCGGCGGTAACGCGTGAGCATTTATGAGGATGGGGACAATGTTTGATTTGACTGGGAAGGGTGCATTGGTCACCGGAGCAACCGGCGGTATCGGTGCGGCGATAGCGCGGGTTCTGCATGGCGCCGGCGCAACCGTTGCTATTTCCGGCACCCGCGAGGAGAAACTGAAGGAACTCGCTGACGAGCTTGGCGAGCGGGTCCGTATTCTCCCCTGCAATTTGAGCGACCGTGAGGCCGTGGCCAATTTGGCGAAGGAGGCGGATGAGGCGGTGGGCCAGCTCGATATTCTGGTGAATAATGCAGGCATCACGCGGGATAATCTGTTCATGCGCATGACAGATGAAGAGTGGGATGATGTCATCGCCATCAATTTGACTTCCGTATTTGCGCTCACACGCGGCGCGCTTCGCGGGATGATGCGGCGGCGCTATGGCCGCGTGGTCAATATTGCTTCGATCAGCGGCATGATAGGCAATCCTGGCCAGGCAAATTATTCGGCATCGAAAGCCGGGATGATCGGAATGACTAAATCATTGGCGCGCGAAGTGGCGACGCGGAGCATCACGGCCAATTGTATTGCACCGGGTTTCATTGAAACTCCTATGACTTCGGCATTGAACGAGAAGCAGATTAACGCTATTGCCAGTGCAATTCCGGCGAGTGAGTTCGGCCACCCGGAGGATATAGCCTCGGCGGCTCTTTATCTGGCAAGCGAGGAATCAAGATATGTTACCGGCCATACCCTTCACGTGAATGGCGGTATGGTGATGGTGTAGAACATATGGCAAGTTAAACCGCTGGATTTAATGCGGGTTGGTGTAGGCAAGGCTAATCTGGTCAACCAGAATAAAGTGTGATACGAAGCGGCCACTCTTTGGGGAAAAAGAGGCCGCCGACCTTTCTAATCCTGACTTTCCAACCCCTTGGAATAAAGCTGACTTTAATGTATCGCAGCTTGAACTTGTGTCAGGACGCGATCAGACGGGAGTTGAGAATGATTATGGTGAGGCAATAACATGAGTGATATTTCAAATCGCGTACAGAAAATCGTCATTGAGCACCTTGGCGTGGAAGCTGAAAAAGTGACCGAAAAAGCCAGTTTCATTGATGATTTGGGGGCTGATAGCCTGGATACTGTTGAACTCGTGATGGCTTTTGAGGAAGAATTTGGTTGTGAAATACCGGATGATGCCGCGGAAACCATTTTGACCGTCGGTGACGCTGTCAAATTTCTCGAAAAGAACAGCTCTTAAAGTCCCGTTTCGGCATTACCGACCCTCTACGACTTTGAAGCCAATGGTGCGGGGCAAATGCCCCCATCAGTCGTGGCCGTTTTTCTAGCGGACTGACATTTCAAGGAGCGCCCCCCTTACCAGGCGGGCCAAATAGATATGCGACGTGTAGTCATCACCGGAATGGGTATGGTGTCACCGCTTGGCTGCGGGGTGGAAGAGACCTGGTCCCGAATCATCGCTGGTGATAATGCGGCCAAGCGCATTGAATCTTTTGACGTTTCCGATCTGAGTTGCCAGGTTGCATGCGAAATTCCGCGTGGCGATGGCTCGAACGGGACGTTCAATCCAAGCGACTGGATGGAGCCGAAGGAACAGCGCAAGGTCGATGACTTCATCATCTATGCAGTGGCCGCGGCTCAACAGGCGCTGGATGATGCTGGCTGGCACCCGGAAAGTTACGACGATCAGGCCAGGTCCGGGGTTCTGATTGGATCGGGTATTGGCGGCTTGCAAGGCATTGAGAAGGCTTCGCTGCTGCTGGCCGAAAAAGGCCCCAGACGGATCAGCCCGTTTTTTATACCAGGCCGGTTGATTAATTTGGCTTCCGGCCATGTATCTATCCGGCATCAGCTCAAAGGGCCAAACCATTCTGTTGTGACCGCCTGTTCGACTGGGTCTCATGCAGTGGGCGATGCCGCGCGTTTGATCGCGCTTGATGATGCGGATGTCATGGTGGCGGGTGGGGCCGAGTCTCCCGTATGCCGTTTGTCGATCGCTGGGTTTGCTGCCGCCCGGGCGCTATCGACGCATTTCAATGATGAACCGATGCGCGCATCACGCCCCTATGACGTTGACCGCGATGGCTTCGTGATGGGTGAGGGCGCTGGCATCATTGTGCTTGAAGAGTTGGAGCATGCGCGCAACCGCGGCTCAAAAATTTATGGTGAGGTCATCGGATATGGCCTCTCTGGCGATGCGTACCATATCACTGCGCCGGCCGAGTCTGGTGACGGCGCGTTGCGGTGCATGCAAGCAGCGATCAAGCGCGCCGGCATCAAGCCAACCGATATTGATTACATCAACGCTCATGGCACATCGACCCCGATGGGCGATGAGATCGAGCTGCGGGCAATTGAACGCCTGTTCGAAAATTCAGTGAGTAAATTGGCGATGTCGTCGACCAAATCCGCGATCGGGCATCTACTTGGTGCGGCTGGTGCGGTTGAGACAATTTTCTCGATGTTGTCCATGAGAGACAACATTGCCCCGCCGACGCTTAATCTCGACAATCCATCGGTTGAGACAGAGATTGACCTGGTGCCCTTTAAGGCCAAGGAACTTGAAATCAATACTGTATTGAGCAATTCCTTCGGATTTGGGGGCACAAACGCGTCGCTTATATTCCGCGTTTTGGAACACTAAGGACGGCAATTAAAACGGCCCTGGGGCATAAAGCTTATTGATCGCCCGTTCTTTCGCCATAATTTGCGTAGAATTCTTTCCTATAGGAACGATAAGATTTGTCATGTCGAATATTGATGACTACGACCACCCAAATCACGAGCGCGGAAGCGCGGCGCTGGAGTCCATGGCGGCTAACGATGATAGTCATGATCTAGAACGGCCCCGCAGTCCGGCTGAAGTGCTTGAGCCTGCGCGCGCGCCAGAACCGCCCAGAGGGCACCGGCGCCAGCGTACGCATCCGGTCATAGTATTGATGAATGGGGCAATGAGCCTTCTGGTCATCGGCTCGCTGGGCCTTGGGGCGCTGTTTTATTTCGCCAAGCTTCAATTTAATAAACCTGGTTCGCTGAACCACTCCACCGTTTTCGTTATTCCCAGGGGTGAAGGGGTCACAACCATAGCCGAGCGTCTCGAGCGTGACGGGATCATCAGTGACCGGCGGATTTTTGTTGCCACGGCCTTCTATTTCAAAGCTCTGGAGAAGTTGAAGGCGGGTGAATATGAAATTCGCAAAAACTCAAGTATGCGTGACGTGTTGGACAAGCTGGTTGAGGGCAAGGCGGTCCTTTATAAAGTCAGCATTCCTGAGGGTCTTACCAGTCAGCAAATTGTTGAACGCCTCAATGCGCACAAAATGCTCAAGGGCGAGATTACCGAAATTCCTGCAGAGGGAACCTTGCTTCCTGACACGTACAAATTCTCTCGCGGCATATCGCGCCAGGATTTGCTTGAACGCATGAAAGCGGAGCAGCGCAAATATGTCTCCCGCCTCTGGCCCAAGCGTCAGAAAGGCTTGCCAGTCAAGACGCCCGAGGAGGCAATCATTCTTGCTTCGATTGTTGAGAAAGAAACGGGACGCGCAGATGAACGCTCGCGCGTTGCCGGTGTGTTTGTAAACCGCTTGAATAAGGGTATTCCGCTGCAATCCGACCCGACCATTATTTACGGGCTGGTTGGCGGCAAGGGAAAACTTGGCCGGGGCATCTTGCGCAGTGAGCTGGCAAAGGAGACGCCCTATAATACCTACAAGATCAAAGGACTGACCCCAACGCCAATTGCCAACCCTGGGCGTGCGGCAATCGAAGCCGTGCTCAATCCCGCGAAAACCAATGATCTGTTTTTCGTTGCCGATGGAACCGGCGGCCACGCATTTGCCCCTTCGCTTGCAAAGCACAATCAGAATGTGGCGGTATGGCGCAAAATTGAGCGTAGACGGCGAGAAAAAGCAGCAGCTAAAAAGGCCGCCGCGGAAGCTTTGGCATCCGCGGCTCTTGCTCAGCCATCAGATGCGTCTGCTGACCAAATGACCGTTCCCGCGGGAGTGCCGGAGACAACATCTGTGTTATCCGGGATAACGGGCCAACCGGATCCTGGAGGCATCTCCGGAGATATTATCGAGGGTCTGAGTATTAAATTGCCAATGGCGGACGGCGGGGTGTCTCTTCCCGTTCCCGAGGCAAACCAGCCAACTGCCGCATTGCCAACCGCCACATTGCCAACCGCCACATTGCCAACCGACACAAAACCTGACATCGCATTACCGGCTGCCCGCAGCGCAGAGACGGTGCCGATGCCAAAGCGCAAACCCAAACTCTAGGGGTCCTTACGCTCTCGCGCAAAGCGGGGCGACTCAGATAGGCTGCAATGCGCTCAGGTTATTTCTGACTATTCAACGACAGGGCGGGGCTTAAATAATGGCGCTCAAAAGCATGACCGGGTTTGCCCGGAGCGATGGCCGGCATGACCGGCACTCCTGGCATTGGGAAGTGCGGACGGTCAACGGACGCGGGCTTGATGTACGGTTGCGGATGCCGCCGGGTTACGAGTCTCTCGAACAAGCGGTGCGTGATGCCTGCAAGAAGCGGCTGGTACGCGGCAATTGTTCGCTCACACTGACTGTGCAGCGCGATTCCGGAGAAACGGCTGCTCAGTTGAATGAAGACGTTTTCAAACAGGTGGTCTTGGCGGCGGAACGGGCCAGCAGCCTGGTCGAAGCCACCCCGGCGACGCTGGATGGACTGCTTTCCATGCGCGGTGTAATTGAATTCAAAGAGAACGAAGAGAACGAAAATGAGCAGAAGGCCAGGCTGGACGCCGTGCTGGCTGACTTTGAATGCGTTATCGGTCGCCTCATTGAAGCTCGCATGTCCGAAGGTGAGCATCTGGCCAGGGAAATATCGGGGCAAGTTGATGAGATTGAAAAGTTGGTTGGAAAAATCGAGAAATCACCTTCAAGAGACTCCAGCGCAATCGGCAAACGGCTTCAGGATCAAATAAACCGTTTACTCGGGGAGACAACAAAGCTCGATGAGCAGCGCCTCCATCAGGAAGCGGTTCTCCTGGCGGCGAAAGCTGATGTCGAGGAGGAATTGGCACGGCTCAAAGCTCATGTCGCTGCAGCGCGTGAGCTGCTTGGCTGCGCGCAGCCGGTAGGGCGGAAGTTCGACTTTCTGACCCAGGAGTTCAACAGGGAAGCCAATACGATTTGCTCGAAGTCGAGCGCTCCCGATATGACAACTGAAGGGCTGGCGCTTAAGGCGGTTATAGACCGCATGCGGGAGCAAGTGCAGAACATTGAATAAGAACACAGCACATATTGAGCGGCGCGGGTTGATGCTTGTTCTTTCGTCTCCATCGGGCGCTGGCAAAACCACGCTTTCACGGATGCTCCTGGCCGTGGAATCCGGTCTTCAGATGTCCGTCTCCGTGACAACCCGGCCCAAGCGGCCCGGCGAAACAGATGGCGAAGACTATATTTTTGTTGAGCCTGAAGCCTTTAGCGAGATGCGTGACAAGGGCGGTCTTCTGGAATGGGCGGAAGTTTTCGGCAATAGCTACGGCACGCCCAAGGGCCCAGTGGATGAGGCGCTTGCCGATGGATGCGACATTCTTTTTGATATCGATTGGCAGGGCACCCAGCAAT
Source organism: uncultured Hyphomicrobiaceae bacterium (assembly GCA_964402825.1). GTDB lineage: Bacteria > Pseudomonadota > Alphaproteobacteria > Rhizobiales > Methyloligellaceae > UBA2767. The sequence goes on along the minus strand of CAYOEI010000001.1, from coordinate 9,556 downwards.
TGCGTGGTACTATGCGCGAGGACCTTGTGAGCGTCTTCATCCTGCCGCCCTCAGCGACAGAGTTGGGTGAACGCCTTAACAAACGCGCCCAGGACCCGCCCGAGGTCGTCGCCGACCGGATGAGCAAGGCGTCCGGAGAACTCAGCCATTGGGCCGAATATGATTATGTCATTGTCAATCAGGAGCTTGAGCCGTCTTTGCTGGAGTTACGCGCTATTTTGGCGGCGGAGCGGCTCAAACGCGACCGCCGCACGGGACTTGTGGAATTCGTGAGGCAATTGCGATCCGAGCTTTAGAAAAAGACCGTAATAGTCTGTTATTTAAGATAAATTATCATTCCAAATTCTGGCTAAATTGCAAAAATCGCTCACCGTCAATACTTCCGCACGCAGTGTTGGTTCGATGCCAGCGGATTCCAGTATTTTTTCAGGATCTTGCATCGCTGTTTTCAGACTTTGCCGCAGCATTTTACGCCTTTGTCCGAAAGCCGCCGCAACTACCTTTTGCAGCGCTTCGGTGGATCCGGCGGGTTCAGGTTCTGCGCGCGGTATGAATTCGACCAGGCTTGAGTCGACCTTGGGCGCGGGTGTGAAAGCGCGCGGCGGCAGCGTCAACACGGTGCGAGGGGTCGTACGCCACTGCGCAAGTACGGAGAGGCGGCCATACGTTTTATTTCCCGGTGCAGCTGTGATCCTGTCGGCCACTTCACGCTGAAACATCAGAACCATCTTGTCATACCAGGGTGGCCATGGCTCGGCGGTCAGCCAGTGCGCAAGCAATTGGGTTGAAGCGCCATAGGGCAGATTGGCGATGATCCGGGCCGGTGAGCGCGCAAATGTGGATAAATCAGTCTTGGTTGCGTCGGCTTTCACGATATCGACGCGGCCCGGGTAATGGGCGGCTATCTGTTCCAGCGCCGGGAAACACCGCTCATCGCGTTCGACCGCGATGACCCTGGCGGCGCCTTCCAGCAGCAGGGCGCGGGTGAGACCGCCTGGTCCAGAGCCAATTTCGACCACCGTGACACCCTCAAGCGGCCCGCCTGCCCGGGCGATCCGGCGTGTGAGATTGAGATCGAGAATAAAGTTTTGACCAAGGCTTTTGCGCGCTGAGAGGCCATGTGCGCGGATAACATCGCTGAGCGCCGGCAGACCGTCCGGTACGCCGGTCACGTTGCCGCCATTTCCGGTGATGATAGTTTTGCAGCGAGCTGGAGTGACTCGATAAGAGAGCCGGGGTTGGCTTTGCCGGTTCCAGCCAATTCATAGGCCGTGCCATGATCGGGGCTGGTTCGCACAATCGGCAGGCCCAGCGTGAGATTAACGGTGCGATCAAAAGCCAGGGTCTTGATGGGGATCAGGGCTTGGTCGTGATACATGGCGATGAGGACATCGAACCGGCCTCTCTCGCGCTCCTGAAATGCAGCATCCGCGGGCAGAGGTCCATGGATGTCGAAGCCTTCCGCGCTCAGTTTCTGGATCGCTGGGGTGATAATCTCGATTTCTTCACGCCCGAGCGTACCTTCTTCGCCCGCGTGGGGGTTGAGACCCGTAACCCCGATACTGGGCGCTGTGATTTTGAATAAATCACGCAATCCCCGTGCCGTGATTTGAACGGTTTCGATGATGAGCGTTTGGCTCAATACAACCGGCACATCCTTGATCGGAATATGTACGGTGACCGGGACAACCCGCAGATCGCCACAGCTAAGCATCATGACCGGGTGGGGTACGGTTTCAGCTTTTGCGCAAAGCTCGGCCAGATATTCCGTATGACCTGGATGATGAAAGCCGGCCTCAGTGAGCAATTTCTTGTTGATGGGATTGGTTACAAGGGCGGCGGCGCGTCCTTGGAGAACCCATTCGACCCCGGTCTTGATGGCCTCAACCACGGCAGGCGCGCAGGAGGGATCGGGAACGCCTGGCGTTATTGTCTGTGGCAACTTGATCGGGAAAACGGGCAGGGCGCGCAGAAACACATCTGCTACAGCATCAGCGTTCTCCACCACCTCTATCGGAATGCTCATTCCAAGCTCGCCCGAGCGCCGGCCAAGCAGATCAGGATCACCAAGGAAAACAAATGGCATCAGCGCGGCGGTATCGCGCGCCGCCCACGCCTGGAGCGTAATATCGGGCCCAATGCCGGCGGGGTCGCCCATGGAAAGAGCGAGTATGGTATCAGCAGTTTTTGTGTGAGCAGGCATCGGCGCGCCGGATTTCAGAGTGAATGTGCTCTAGCGGTATTCCACGAAGGCATCCTGGCGCAAGTCCCTTAAATGGCGGCGTGCGAGAATATCATATTCTTGGGATAACAATTTGGAGCGTACTTGCTGGCGCTGCTGGTCATTGCGCACAACCGACCTTTTTGCACAAACGACGTAGGATTCGATGCCCGATGAAGTGATTACCGGCGGTGTCATTTGCCCTTCCTTGGCGGCGAGCAATATGGCCCGCGTCGGTTGCACCAGCTGATTGGCGGATTTTCGGCCAACGGATTTAATCGATGCTTTGCGGACAAGTTTGGTCAGGTCTTTGAGATTATTGCAGGACCTGACGCGGCTTCGAAGGCGTTCCGCCTCAACCAGTCTGTTGGCAATTGTGCGTTGATTTGGTGTATTGGGCAGCTCAAGCCTGATGCGCTGCAGCTGGAATTCAATACTTTTCTTTTGGCCATCGGCCGGTGCTTCATCGGAAATGGCTTTATCGATCTGGGACGCATTGACGGAGACCTGCCCGCGGAATTTGCGCTGAACAACCCGGCGCCATGAGAGCCGTGCCCGGATTTGGTCTTTCATTGTCGAAGCGTCAACGCCAAGCTGCTCGAAGGAGGTGATGAGTTGTGCATTGGTCATTTTGTTTGATTTAGCGACACGTCCAAACACCTCATTGACCTTGTCTTCAGATACAGTGACGCTGTTTTTTGTGGCTTGCTGAAGCTGAATTCTCTCGGAAATCAGATTTTCAATCACTTGCTTACGCATGGCCTCGGTGGCCTGTTTGCGCTGCGTGACGGTAATAAGCCGCATGCGCTGTCTGACATCATAGCTGGTGACGGGTTCATCGTTCACCAGAGCAATAATCGCCTGCTCTTTTTGCGCACGCGCGCTATTGACCCAGAAAACAGGGATGCACACCACGCACAAAATGGCAGTTAGCCAAGGGGTTATGATATTAGCTGATCGCATGGCTTATCTGTTTGGCGCCGTTGAAAAGTATCTTTTAGGCATTTGTCGTGACAATTTCACTTAACCGGCATCGGCATCCAGGTCGTACGCCCCAAGATATTTGAATTCAAACCGCAGCATGACCGAGGAATTTGGCTGTATGTCACGGTCCCTGATGAATGTTTCCCGGTAAGTGACCGTAAGGGCAAAGCAGTCATCGGAATATTTGACGCCGAGCGAGTCATCAATGCGCTGCGAGCCGGCGATGTCATACCTGGCGCTGCCGATCAGCGACCAGTATTTGGTGAGCTGCAAGGAGCCCCGCGCCTGAATTTCCTCTCTTTGCGTGGTGATGCCCAGACCCGTTTGCGGGTCGAGATTTGCATAGATGAGCGCGCCATTGACCGGTCCGTAATTCGCTGATGCAGACAGATCAGTTCGTTTGACGCTCAAATCGTCCTTGTCGAAACGGGTCTGGCCAATGAACCGGAAATATTGCATCGGCTGGATATACAGACCCGCTACATAGTCAGACGCATCATTTTCCAAACCGCTGCCAGCAGTGAATTTGTTGCTGCCAGCCACCTGGTAGCTTTGGCCAACGACAGCACGGATATAGCCGCCATTATTGCGCTGTAATGTGTAGCGCAATCCGACATTGGCCCGGGTGCCGCTCTCTATCCGGTCATAGCCGGAGAATTTGTCGATATCGAACAGCAGCGTATCGTCAAATACGAGGCTGAGGGCATCCTCGTTGGGAACTTCGGTCTGGTTTGGCGTACTGGGACGCGCGATGATCTGGGCAATCGGTTCCAGGATATGTGCGGCGTTGGCAGTGTGCTGAACAAACGGGTAGCGATACTCAATGCCGCCGGCGACCATGCCGCGGGTCACGCTTTCATCGGTATAGAGTTTTCCTGTGATCGGGTCGGTAAATTTCGAAACCTGATAGAGATCGCCGCGCGCGCTGAAGAACGGCGTGATGACTTGCCCGCGCTTATCTATGATCTGCTTGCGCCATTTCAGCTCGGTAATCAGTCGTGAAGAATCAGCGCCCCCATCATTGCGGGTGAGGCTGAGCACGTTGGTATCCAGGGACAGCTCGCCGCCCAATATTGGGTCGGAGAAGATGTAGTTATAATCGATAACTGGGAGGACCCTTGCTTCTGAATTATTCGTATCGTCAAACGACAGACCGCCAAGATGATACAAACGGGCATCGAAATAATTCCGGTCGCGCTGTCCGGTCAGATTCACCTGTGAGATGCGGTCCGTCGTCCTGATGTTGTCGATATCGTAAAACCGGCGAAACGTATCGTCGGTTTCAGCCGTGATATCCCAGCCCCAGCTCCAAAATTGGTTGAGGTTGAAATCACCCTGACTTTCAATCGTGCCGCGGAATTCGCCGTTGTTTAAATCATCGGGACTGGCTGTGAGGTCATTCTTCGAGCCTGTCTGATCGATGCCGGCAAGGAAGATGTTATAGCGGCCATTTTTCGTCCGGTGCCGCCATTTGCCTTTGACCAGCAGACCACGCTTGGACGTGTAGACAGGAGAAAACGTGAAGTCGTAATTCGGTGCGAGAGCGAAATAATAGGGGGTCTCGACTATGGTTCCGAGATCTTCGGAGTTGCCGTAGCTCGGGATCAGGAAACCGGACTTGCGTTTTACCGATGGGTCGGCGTGCTTGAAGTAGGGAAGCTTGAGTACCGGGACGCCGAACATCTCGAACGTCGCGTTTTTGTACTCGATCGTTGCCTCGGACTTTTTGTGGATGATCTTTTTGGCCTTGATCCGCCAGGTAGGTGCCTTTTCCGGATTATCCTCGCACAGTTTACAGGGGGTATAGACAGCCCGTTCGAATATGGTGGTTTCGCCTTTTTCGCGAATCGCACGCGCAGCCGCGATGCGGACGTCCTGCTGCGTCACGATTTTGAGGGACTGGATAAAGCCATCCCGGAAATCATCCGTCAGCGTAATCCGGTTGGTATTGATCAGCGCGCCGTTAGGCTCCTTGATGCGGACATTGCCTTCCGCTTTCAGAAGGTTGTTGCCCCGATCATAGACCACCTTGTCAGCCAGCAATGTGTAGTTGTTGTAATAAATCTCAACATTGCCTTTGGCGATGACCCGGTTGTTCTGATTGTCGTAGACCATCTGGTCGGCCTGAAGCAGCATTGGCAGAGTTGAGTCTATCTTTGGTTTCAGATCGAATTGCGATTGGGCGACGGCCAAATTCGGCGTGAATGGCGCCATCGCCGCAGCAATGGCCGCGAGCGCAAGAGGCCCCGCCGCACGGGTGGCCTGCAAGCCGCTCCATGCGCGCGAAAGCCGGGCAAAGGCTGCCCGGGCCAGATCACGGCTTATGCGATTACGCCACAACACAGTTATCCATCCTCCTGATACAGCAGAACAGTGACCGTAAGCAGTGCGCCGATGGCCGCAGGGGCCCAGGCCGCGACCTCCGGCGCGGCGAGACCCGAGTTCCCGATATTCCGGGATACCTCGCGGAACAGAAAAAACACAAAACCCGACGCCAGGCCGATGAGCGCCATGGCCTGGGCATTACCAGAGCGGAACGACTGCAATGAGCAGGTGGCCGCCAGCAGAACCATGACCGCCAGCAGAACAGGGAGTGACAGCAGCGCCTGATAGCGCATCTTGTGCCTGGTTGCGGGCAGACCCGCTTTGTCCGCGAGATCGATGAACCTCGGCAACTCCCAGAAAGAAATGGCAGAGACCGAACCCAGACTATCGTTGACGTGGGTTGGTGTGAGGTGAGTGCTGACCAGATATTTCTCGTAGAAGACAGCTTCGCGGCCAACCGAGCTGATGGTCGCCTGGTTCAGAACCCAAAAGCCTTTTTTCAAAACGGCTGTTTTCGCCTCGATGCGCTCAAAGAAATTCTTGTCCTTGTCAAATTGCCAGACGCTCACCCCGCCCAGCGACAGGCCCCGGCGGCTGACGGCCCTGGCGTGCATGACCGATTGCCCGTCAGTGCTGTCCTGACGCAGCCATGCGCCGCCGGATTTGGTATCCAGCAACGAAGACTCCTTGCCGAATGCCTCTGAGTACATCCGCTCTGATGTTGTCCTCGCCATGGAAGAGAGCGGGCTGTAGATGGTCGCCATGAAAACACCAATCACCATGGCCACGAATATGCCCGGCATGGCGAATTGCCACACCGACATGCCTGCGGCGCGCGCCACGATGAGTTCCGAATTCCGGCTGAGCGTGAGGAAGGCCGCGATTGAACCGATCAGCACCGTGAAGGGAAGAATGATTTCCGATCGGGAGGGGAGCCGCAGGAGTGAAATAATGACCAGTGAGGAGGCCCCGACATCGGTGCTGGAATTCTTTCCTGAACGCCGTAATAATTCGATCATGTCAGCAAAAAACAACAGCACCATGCATAGCGCAGTGACGGCCAAAATAGCCGCCAAAAATCGCCACGAAACATAGCGCGCAAAGGTACCTGCAGCAGTCATCCCACACGTCCGCTGTTCTGTTCGTTCTTAACCCCTAGCATGGTGAGTATTTTCTCGTTTAATATCTGAAGCTTAGATAGAGTTTTCAGATTGATTCTCAACCATGACTGTGGTGCCATTCTAACGTGAATAGTGAGCGCTGCAATGATAATCGCACCAATCGGAATGCCATATACCAAAGCAACAGCCCAGGCTTCTTTATTCAATAAATTTGTTGCCGCGAGACCGCCTGCGCGCAGTGCAACCGCGATCCCGAAAGCCATGAAAATCCCCAGCCAGCCGTTCTCTCGCAGGGTTCTTGGATGACCCAGAAAATTGATGACGATCATGATGTAGACAAGCGGGTAGAGCGCTGTCGAAAAGCGCTCATGAATTTCAGCCCGGTAGCGGCCTGGATTGCGGGCGTAATCCGGGTTCTTCGGGTCCGGATTCATGAGTTCGTGTAAATAGAGTTCGCCCCGCCGCAAATCGCCGGCCGTGGAGTCGGGGCCAAACTGCGTGATGTCAAAAATATATTGCTCGAAGGCAATGATCTGAACGCCCTTGTCCTTCTTTGCAGTTTCCTGACGGTGAATATAGCCATCCTTCATGACAAGATAGGAGCCCCCCTCGTCAGGGCTGATGATCTGGCCGCGTTTCGCCAGGTAGGTCATGGTCATGTCTTTGGCGCGTGAGTCGTGCACCATCAGCCCGATAAGTTCGCCATTGAGCGCGCGGTCGCGGATGTGAAAAGTCAGACCATTTTCCGCGGCGGTAAACTTGCCCGGTTGCAGCACCTGAGAAATAAGATCGGTCCGGACCTGGTTGATGTAGGAGCGCAAGTGTCTCAGGCTGGTCGGTGACACCACGAGATTAAACACAAGAATGCACATGCAGACGATGCTTGCCAGAGCGATGCAGGGGGTGGCGAAACGCCAGATCCAGGCGCCCGAGGAGGACATGACGATAATCTCGCTGTCGGAATTAAATCGGTCCAGCGTGTAGATGCCAGCGATCAGAATTGCATTGGGGGCGATGACTGCAATCAGAGATGGCAGCGCGAGGGATGTCATTTTCAGCAGCAGGACGAACGTCTGACCCTGCGTCGTCATCAAGTCGAGCTTGGTCAACGTGCTGGCAAGCCAGATGATCGCCGTCAGCGTGACGAGAATTAGCAAAAAGCTTCCTGCAAGCTGCCGGAAAAGATATCGGCTAAAAAGGTCCATTGAGACCGTATGTGCTCCCCGTCTGCAGCACTCTGGCGCCTGTGCCAGAGCCTGTGTATGTGATTCTCATCATCAGGTTATCTATGAGCCTGTAATGTCAGGTAAATGCACCACGCCAACATGGCGGAAATTCGACCGGAATCCGTAGCTCTTGCCTTCTTTGGGCGCACGATTTAGATACCCGGAACCTAAGGAAATTTGTGCGGTTTCGGGGCGCTGGATAGCCGGCGTAGATGGCATCTTCGAAATTGCATGTCTCAATCAGGTCAAAAGGACGCCCCCATGAGCAAATCCACCACCATTTCATTCGCTGAGATTGCACCCGTAAAGCAGGGTGTTGCGATCCTTTTGAGCGAGGAGGGGGCATTGCTGTCTCCGGCCGGGAAGACCCTGGACAAGGCCAGCGGCGGCGTCATAACGCAGGCGGCTAAAGAGCGGAAATTCAAAGGAAAAAAGAGATCATCACTGGATATTCTGGTGCCGGCAAAGCTGGGTTTATCCAGGCTTCTTCTCGTCGGCGCAGGGTCCCTGAAGGACTATAGCGGCAATGACTGGGTGGAGCTTGGCGGTCAGATCAGAGCCATGCTTTCGAGCAAGGACAACCCGAAAGTGACGCTTGTTCTGGAAGCGGCCAAAAAACCCGGTATTAGCGGCGAACAGTCGGCGCAAGTGGCCCTCGGCGCCATGTTGCGGGGCTATAAGTTCGACAAATACAAGACGAAGGCCGGCAAAAAAGATCAGGACAGTGGCAACAATGACACTGATTTAGCCAGGCTCACCGTGCAATGCACCGAGCTGTCCGCGGCGCGGCGTGCTTTCAGCGCATGCAAGGCGGTGGGCGAGGGGGTCTGCCTTGCCCGCGATCTGGTCAATGAACCGGCCAACATCCTTGGACCAAAAGAGTTTGCGGCCCACGCCAAGCGGCTGGAGAAGCTGGGCGTCAAGGTGCAGCTGCTCGATGGCAAAGCGCTGAAAAGTCTGGGCATGGATGCGCTGCTGTCCGTGGGGCAGGGGAGCGCCAAGCCCACCATGGCCGCGATCATGAAATGGCAAGGGGCAGGGGCGAGGGGCGGCAAGCCGGTCGCCATCGTGGGGAAGGGGGTGACGTTCGATACCGGCGGCATCTCCCTTAAACCGGGTGCGGGCATGGGCGACATGAAGGGCGACATGGCGGGCGCCGCATGTGTCGTAGGGCTGATGCATGCTTTGGCCGCGCGCAAAGCCAAGGCCAATGTTGTTGGTCTCATCGGGTTGGTTGAAAACATGCCGAGCGGAACAGCGTATCGGCCTGGCGATGTGATCGGCTCCATGTCCGGCCAGTCAATCGAAGTTCTTAATACCGACGCTGAAGGGCGTCTCGTGCTGGCCGATATGCTCTGGTATACCCAGGAGAAATTCCAGCCCAAATGGATTGTGAACCTGGCAACCCTGACAGGCGCCATTCTCGTCGCGCTCGGCAAGGAGCATGCCGGCCTCTTCTCCAATGACGACAAGCTGAGCGAAAATCTCTCTGCAATGGGAGAGGCTGTCGGCGAGAAGGTCTGGCGTTTACCCCTCGGCCCCAAATACGATGACATGATCAAGTCTGACGTGGCCGATATGAAAAACATCGGCGGACGCTATGGCGGCTCGATCACCGCCGCGCAATTTCTGCAACGCTTCATCAAAGAGGGGACACCCTGGGCTCACCTCGACATAGC